>NZ_JBDNXE010000033.1:0-35759 GCF_047721585.1 Gluconacetobacter sp. | reverse complement strand
TGGGACATGGGAGCACGGCCAGCCATTCCCGCGAAACGACGCGATGGCCCGGTCGCCTGCCCCAAATGGGCCTATCGGTGTCGGCATCTTGTTGAGAACCTCTGGGCCCGTCTCAAGGAGTGGCGTGCTGTCGCAACCAGATACGAAAAAACCGCAACGTCATTCCTCGCCGTCATCCACATCGCTGCCGCAGCAGACTGGATCAAGTTCTAACAGGCCCTAAGCCCCACCGAGGCGTCCACCATCCTCGGTATCTCCCGACCGCTCGTCGTACTGCGGATGGATCGCGGCGACCTTCCGTTCCGCTATATCGGCAAGCACCGCCGCGCGTCGCTCAAGGACGTGCTGGCGTTGAATACGGAACTCGATGTTCGGCAGAAGGCCATGGAGGATTTGGCCGCCGACTCCGAGAATCTCCATCTCCATTATGGCATTTAGTCCCGTTGTCGCAATCTACGACGCCTGTATCCTCTACCCGTTTCACCTTAGGAACATCGTCGTCCAGGCGGCGGCGGACGGTCGATGCGCGGTGGACCGACGCGATTCATGACGAGTGGATACGAAACCTTCTGGCCAACACGCCGGACCTTTCGGCCGAACGCTTGGCGACTACGAAGCAACTCATGAACGCCGCGCTGCCGAAGGCGACAGTAACCGGTTACGAACGTAAGCATCCGGAGAGAGCCGCGGGCGTAATCAGGCTTTGATGGTATTATTGCTGTGGTGAAGGGTTTTCCAGTGCCATGGCAGGAGTTCATGGAGGCGTGGATTTGGCATATCGTTGATACGGGCGAGGACATCTGCGAGTCATGCTTTGGGATCGACAAGGTTCAGACGGGCGGTGACGATCAGGGAATACATGGCGGCAGCGCGTTCTCCGCCCCGGTCTGACCCGGCGAATAACCAGGCTTTTCTGCCGAGGGCTATCCCACGGAGCGCACGCTCTGCGGCGTTATTTGTGAGACAGATGCGCCCATCATGTAGAAACCGTGTGAACATATCAGGTCGTCTGAGAAAATAGCTCATGGCCTGTGCAATGGGATTTTTTGATGACATGCGTTGGCACGTGTCACGCATCCACATGAACAGGTCCTCTACCATGGGAGCACTGCTTTCCTGACGGACCGCGAGCCGATGCTGGTCTGGGGTGCCGTTTATCACACGTTCAGCCTCGAAGATGGCGTCGATGCGGCGCACTGCCTCTATCGCCAGCGGGGCCTTGTCCTTCTCCGCGATTTTGAACAGCCCCCTTCGTCCGTGCGCCCAGCATCCTGCAGACACGACAGGTGCAGGCTGACGGCCCGGTTTTGTCAGAGCGTTATATCCGGCATAGGCATCGGATTGCACGATCCCCGTCCAGCCCGAAAGATGATCGACAGGATGTTCGCCCTTGCGGTCCCGTGAATAACGGAACCACACGGCTGGCGGTGCTGTGCCTCCAAAGGGGTGATCGTCGCGCACATAATTCCACAATCGACCGGTGCGTGTTCGGCCCTTCGCCAGCACGGGCACGGTGGTGTCATCCGCATGCAGACGACCAGCTGCCAGCACATGGACCCGGATCAGCGCGTTCAGAGGGGCCAGGGTCGCTGTGCAGGCTCCCACCCAGTCGGCTAACGTTGACGTGTCGAGATCAATCCCTTCGCGTGCAAAGGCATCACTCTGCCTGTTCAGCGGCAGATGCTGGAGATACTTGTCGCACAGAATGCCCGCCAGCAGTTCTGGCCCTGCACGCCCCCGTGAGATCGGGTAGAAAGGCGCTGGTGGCTGGGTAATGCTCTCGCAATCCCGACAGGTGAACTTCTCCCGCACCGTCTGGATGACTTTGAACTGGCGTGGGATCACTTCCAGCGTCTCAGTGATACTTTCGCCCAGTTTGCTCAGGCGCATCCCGCCACAGCACGGACACTGTGTTGGCGCAGGAAGAACCATCCGTTCGCGTGGCAGGTCGGCGGGTAAGGGCTGCCGCCCCCGGTTATTCCGCGGTGCTGTTGCACGGACAGCGAGGTCCGCCGCATTTTCGAACGTGTCTTCGGCTTGCGTTGTTTCCAGCTCCTCCAGCTCAAGTTCCAGCTGGTCCAGCAGGCGCCGTCCCCGTTCCGATGACGTCCCGAAGCGGTCCTGACGCATCCGTGCAATAAGATGTTTAAGATGGGTAATCTGCGCTTCAGCGCTGACTGCTCGGGCTTCAGCGTCTGTGGCCCGGGTTTCGGCAGCACGGGCACGCGTCTCGGCGGCGGCAAGTGCCGCACGTAAGGCCGTTATGTCATCCATGCTTCCCGTCATGAAAAACAGTTCAGCACAAAACCGTTCAAAAGGGTACAGGACTATGGATCACGATCCCCTTTTTGTTACCCCGCCAGTTCAGGTCGCCATGTTTTCTGCGGATTACGCCAGTCGATCCCTTCGAGCAGACAACTTAATTGTGACGCACTCAGATGGATGGCCCCGTCCTTTGCCGAGGGCCAGATGAAATACCCACGTTCAATCCGTTTTGCATAGAGGGACACTCCAATCCCGTCATGCCAGATCAGTTTCACCAGATCGCCGCGTCGGCCACGAAAGACAAAAACATCACCAGCATAGGGGTCTCTCCCCAGAAACTGTTGAACCCTCAGCGCCAGACCGGGCATGCCAAGGCGCATGTCTGTCGCACCTGCCGCCAGCCATATCTTCAGACCAGAGGGAAGAGGGATCATGAGCGTAAAACCTGAAGGAGTTTCCTCAGATCTTCAATCGCGATCCGGCTGTCAACCATCAGCTTCTCGCCACCAGGAAAAAGAATGCTGGCTTCATGTCCACTCCCGCAGGACTGGTCTCCTCCCAGCCCTTCAACAGGGGATGTCATATGAACCGGCACAAAAGAAAGCTGCTCTTTCGCAGACGGGTTTACGAAATCCAGTCTCTGACGCCATCGGTAAACGACGCTGACGTGGACACCAAACTGGCGCGCAACAGCACGGACTGACTGACCAGTTTCATAAGAAGCCAGCACAACCCGACGTCTGAACGCGTCATCATAGGCCCGGCGCCGTTCGCCAACAATTTCAATAACCGGATGAAGGGCTCGCGATGCTTGTGTCGCAGCGAATGTCGCTGCGACACAAGCATCATTCTGTTCTGATCGCTCTGTCATGAACAGAACACATCACCACACCATAAAATCCACAAGGCGTCTCACACCGGAAGCTTACTTACGAACAGCAATTCCGACCATATACGTTGCTCGATCCTGATGACCGTCCCGTCGCCGCGACCGCGATCGAGGCAGACGCGCCGATAATCGTCACATGGAACCTAGACGACTTTCCTGTTGCCGAATTAAGAGAGCATAGCTTGGCGCAGCAGTCACCGGATGTCTTCCTGGTCGACCTCTGCAAGCGGGCCCCGGATAGGCATTGCCTTCTGAACGAAATAGGCAATCTGCTTTCACCGAAGTCTCAGGGCATTGAGCCGCAGTGCGTTTGTCACGACGGCCAGGGATGACAGGGCCATCGCGCCTCCCGCGAACATGGGCGACAGCGTAAGGCCAAAGACGGGATACAGTACGCCTGCGGCAAGTGGGATGCCGATCCCATTGAACAGGAAAGAAAATGCCAGATTCTGCCGGATGTTGCGCATCGTCGCCTGTGCCAGGCGGCGGGCGCGTACCAGTCCGGCGAGGCTGCCTTGTGCCAGTGTCATCCCGGCGCTTTCGATGGCGACATCGGTGCCTGTGCCCATGGCGATTCCGATATCGGCGGTGGCCAGGGCCGGCGCGTCGTTGACGCCGTCGCCCGCCATGGCGACACGGGCTCCCTTCTGTTGCATGTCACGAATGATCGCGGCCTTATCCTCGGGTTTGAGGTCGGCATGTACCTCGTCGATTCCCGCCTGCCGGGCCACGACTTCCGCAGTCCGGGCATTGTCACCCGTCAGCATCACGATCCGCATGCCGGCTGCGTGCAGTGCCGCGATGGTCTCCTTCGCGTCGGTCTTCAGCGGATCGGCCACGACCAGCAACCCAGCGGCCTGTCCGTCGATGCCGACGAACATGACGCCCGCGCCCTCCGCCCGGTGGGTGTCCGCGACAGGGATCAATGCCGACGCATCGATGCCCTGCTGCCGCATCTGGGCCTGGTTTCCGACGACGACGGCATGCCCGTCCACGGTGCCGGTCACGCCCAGGCCGGTCTGAGACGCGAAATCCCCGACCGGCGCGGCCTGAAGGCCCTGCTCCGTCATCGCGGCGACCAGCGCCTGGGCCAGCGGATGCTCGGATTGTGTTTCCAGTGATGCCGCCAGTCGCAGGACGATGCTGGAATCCCATGCACCTGATGTTTCGGTCGCGATCAGCCGGGGCTTGCCTTCCGTTACGGTGCCGGTCTTGTCGATCACCAGCGTATCGACCGTATCCAGTGCCTGCAGGGCCTCGGCGTTGCGAACCAGCACGCCAGCTCGCGCCCCGCGTCCCATGCCGACCATGATCGACATCGGAGTGGCCAGGCCCAGCGCGCACGGACAGGCGATCACCAGGACCGCAATGGCGTTCAGCAGTGCGTGTCCGAAGCGCGGTTGCGGACCGACCAGAAGCCAGACAACGAAGGTCAGCAGGGACACAAGCACGACCAGCGGCACGAACCAGCCGGAGACCCGGTCCGCCACCGCCTGGATCGGTGCGCGCGTACGCTGGGCGGCCGCTACCATGCTGACGATCCGGGCCAGCATTGTGTCCGAGCCGACGGCCTCGGCCGTCATCAGCAGGCTGCCGGTGCCGTTGATGGTTCCGCCCGTCACCTTGTCACCCGGGCCCTTGGCGACAGGTGCTGGCTCTCCTGTCAGCATGGCTTCGTCCACGCTGGAGCGCCCGTCCATGACGGTGCCGTCCACCGGGATGCTTTCCCCCGGCCGGATGCGGAGCCGATTGCCGGGCACGATCTGGGCCAGCGGTACGTCGTCCTCGCGATCCTGCGCGCCGACCCGGTGTGCGATTTTCGGTGCGAGATCCAGCAGGGCGCGAATGGCGCGACTGGTACGGGCGCGGGCGCGCAGTTCCAGGACCTGCCCGGCCAACACCAGGGCCACGATAACACCTGCGGCTTCGTAATAGACCGGGACCGACCCGTCATGCATGCGGAAGGCAGCAGGGAACAGGCCAGGGGCTACTGTCGCGGCGATGCTGTAGAGAAAGCCCGCGCCGACGCCCAGCATGATCAACGTAAACATGTTCAGATGCCGGGTGCGGAGAGACATCCAGCCGCGTTCGAGGAACGGCCAGCCGGCCCACAGCACGATTGGTGCCGTAAGCGCCAACTGAATCCAGTTCGTCAGGCCGCCATCGAAAAATGCCAGCCCTCCCATATCCGCCGCCATGGCGATGACGACGAGCGGGACCGCCAATATGCTCGCTCCCCACAGGCGCCGGCTGAAATCCACGAGTTCCGGGTTGGGCATGTCGGCGTCGGATGGCTCCTCCGGTTCCAGCGCCATGCCGCAGATGGGGCAGGAGCCGGGGTGATCCTGTCGGATCTGGGGGTGCATCGGGCAGGTCCAGATCATCCCGGCCCGCCTGGGCTGAGGCTTGATGGGCGTCGTGTCCGCCTTGTGCAGGTAATGACAGGGGGCGGCCTCGAACTTTGTCTGGCAGTGCGCGCTGCAAAAATACCAGGTCCGGCCATCATGGTCGGCATGATGCGTCGCCGTCGCGGGATCGACCGTCATGCCACACACAGGATCCTTGACCAGGTGCGCGTCAACTCCGGTCGCTGCCGGGGTGGGACCCTCTCCATGGAGATGGGACGCGCAAGCTGCTGTATTGTCGTTCGTCATGAAGCCCCCTTGCTTGTGGCCGCCAGCCGCGGCGTCGAAGTATGCCATAATCGCTTGCACTTCAAGGTATGCCCCTGTAGGGTATAGTGCAATGAGGCAGTCACGGGTAAAGATTTCGCAGGGCCTGAAACGGGTCGAAGGTCAGGTGCGTGGCATCCAGAAAATGGTGGACGAAGACCGCTATTGCGTGGATGTTCTGCTTCAGCTTCGGGCCGCCAAGGCGGCGTTGCATCGGCTCGAGGGGCTTGTTCTGCGCGAACATATCGCGGGCTGCGTTGTAGAGGCGATCGAATCCGGCGATCCGGTGGAGCGTCAGGAAAAAATCGGGGAACTGATCGAAACGGTCAGCAAGATGACGGGGTAGACGTGCAAGAGATCGGCGCGATACGGTTGGGACGGTTGCTGGCCTGCCTGCTTCTGCAGGTGGGGCTGATGCTGGCATCCGTCATGCCGGGTCATGCCGCCACGTTGCCCTCTACAGTTGCTGTGGTTACCCAGCCGATGGCCGACATGCCAGGGATGCAGATGCCATCCCGTGCGGATACGACGACCGCACATTGCAATCATGAACCGTGCCACGACCATCATCCATGTCATCATTGCGGCGATTGCTGCGCCCAGGGTGCCTGCGTCGCCAATTGGCTGATGCCGCCCTCCGTGACCAGGGCGTTTGATTACTCAGGTGTTACGGCACCTTTCGGCTTGTCTCGCTCAGATCGCATCGTCGGTCATGGGTTCGCGCCGGCGCTGCCACCGCCCAGACAGATGGCCTGATTCTGTTCTGACAGTCTCAGGACTGGTCATTGACCTATGACCGGTTCCGCCTTCTCTCTTTTGCGGACTATTATTCATGTCAATACGATCCCTTGCGGGACGGAGCGCGATCACGCGCCGCCGTTTCGTCGTCGGGACGGGCCTGTGGGGGGCGGCGCTGGCCGTCCCGCAGGGCAGCGCGGGCGCCTACGCTCCGGTCTATGCGCCGGCGTCGGGTCGGCCCGACCCGCTGCCTGGCACCCGTTTCGACCTTACGATCGGTTCTGTACCGATCAATATCACCGGTGCGCGCATGCACGCGGTGGGTGTGAACGGCTCCACGCCCGCGCCGATCCTGCGCTGGCGTCAGGGTGACACGGTCGAACTGAACGTCACCAACCGGTTGGATGAGCCCACGTCGATCCACTGGCACGGCCTCCGGGTGCCGGCCCACATGGATGGCGTGCCCGGCCTCAGCTTCGGCGGCATCGCGCCCGGCGAGACGTTCACCTATCGCTTCCCGCTGCATCAGAGCGGCACCTACTGGTATCACAGCCATTCCGGCTTCCAGGAGCAGACGGGCCTGTATGGGGCTCTGATCATCGATCCGAAGGATGGTTACGCGCAGCATTTCGACCGTGACTATGTGATGGTCCTGTCCGACTGGACCGACGTCGATCCCGAGGACATCGTCTCCAACCTCAAATTCCAGAGCGATTACTACAATTTCCGCCAGCGTACGGTGGGCACGTTCTTCCGTGACGCGCATCGACAGGGGCTGGGTGCGACCATCCGGGATCGTCTGCAATGGGGTGCCATGAACATGGCACCGACCGATATTCTGGATGTTTCGGGCATCATCTACACCTACCTGATCAACGGCCAGTCTCCCGGGGCGAACTGGACGGGCCTGTTCCGACCGGGCGAGCGCATTCGCCTGCGCTTCATCAATGCATCGGCGATGACGCTGTTCGACGTGCGGGTTCCCGGCCTGACGATGACCGTTGTTCAGGCCGACGGTAATGACGTGGAGCCCATCCCGGTCGATGAATTCCGCATCGGGCCAGCGGAAACCTACGATGTAATTGTCAGCCCCACCGCCGATGGACCGTACACAGTCTTTGCCCAGGCCGAGGATCGTACCGGATACGCGCGCGGCACGCTCGCCACCCGTTCGGGCCTTGCCGGGCCGGTTCCCCCCATGGACCCGCGCCCTCTGCGCACCATGACCGACATGGGTATGGGGAATATGGACATGAAGGGCGGCATGGCGGGCATGGAGATGGGGAGTTCGCCGGGGAAGCCCGGTGATGCCCCTGCCGGCGGCGGCATGGACATGGATCACATGGACATGAAGGAGGCTAACAGACCCGGAGCCGCTGCGATGGATATGCCGGGCATGGCGGCTGCGTCGCGGCATAAAACAGAGTTGAAACCCGGCGTCGCGGTGCAGAGTGTCGCCATGATGCCGATCAACCGGCTGGCGGAGCCGGGCGACGGGCTGGAGAATAATGGTCGCCGCGTTCTGACCTATGCCGATCTGCGGGCCACGATCCCGGGCGCGGACCCACGCCCGCCGTCGCGCGAGATCACCCTGCACCTGACCGGCAGCATGGAACGCTTCATCTGGGGATTCGACGGCAAGAAGTTCTCGGAAGCGGAACCGATTCGTCTGACTTTGGGCGAGCGGGTGCGCTTCGTCCTGATCAACGACACGATGATGGAGCATCCAATCCATCTGCATGGATTGTGGAGCGAACTGGAAAATGGGCAGGGTGACTGCCGACCCTACAAGCACACGATTACCGTCAAGCCGGGTGAGCGGCTGAGTTACTTGGTCACGGCGGACGAACCCGGGCTGTGGGCATATCACTGCCACCTGCTCTACCACATGGAGGTGGGCATGTTCCGCACGGTGGTGGTGTCGTGATCCGGGGTCTGATAGGTGGCACGGTCCTTGCCGCTGGACTGGCTACCGCGGTACCTGGCACGGGACGCGCCCAGTCAGTCCCGGCACGCCAGAGCGAAGGAACCCAGGAAGCGCAGACCGCCTCGGCTCCCGCGCCCGTGGTCTATGTCAACGGCATCCAGCCGGTCATGGACCATAACATCTATATGCATGCGCTGCTCGACCAGTTCGAGGCGCGCTTTGGTGCCGATGGCGGGCAGTTCCGTTACGATGGGCAGGCTTGGTTCGGCACTGACTACGACAAGCTCTGGCTGAAATCCGAAGGCACGGTCGGCACAAACGGCAAGTTCGGTGATGGAGATCATGAGGCCCTCTATGATCGTGCCATCTCCCGGTATTTCGATGTCCAGACTGGCGTGCGTCTCGATATTGACAACGGCCCCACACGGGCCTGGGGCGCGATCGGGGTCGAGGGACTGGCGCTATATTTCTTCAATGTGGAGGCCACGGCATATTTCAGTGACCGAGGCGCGGCGGGGCGTCTGCAAGGTTCCTACGATATCCTGCTGACCAATCGCCTGATTCTCCAACCCCAGGTCGAGATGAACTTCTATTCCGCGTCCGATCGTGCGCGCGGCGTCGGAACCGGGCTGTCCGATATCGATACGGGATTGCGGCTTCGCTACGAATGGCATCGGAAATTCGCGCCCTATATCGGCGTGAGTTATTCCGGCACGTTCGGTCAGGCCGCCGACATGGCACGTTCAAGGCATGAGCGTGTCCAGGACCTGAATTTCACCTTCGGGATCAGGACGTGGTTCTGACCGCTCCTGCCCGATGTGAAGTCGTTGCGGGGCGCACCGTGCGGTCCCGATTCAGATAAAAAAAGATAAGGAACTTACAAATGCTAACTGTCAATTTCAGGATCTCGGCCGCTCTGGTAGCACTTCTGGCCACAGCCTCGGTTGCGCATGCCCAGACACCCGCTCCGGCACCGGCCCAGCCGCAGGGTCAGGATATGTCCGGGATGCAGGGCATGTCCGGTATGTCGGGGATGGACCACGACAAGATGAAAATGGACGGCATGTCCGGTTCCGGCATGGAGGGCATGGAGAAGGGCATGAAAATGAAAGGAAAGATGGGAGGCTGTATGAAGATGAAGGGCATGGATATGTCGAACGGCCACGCCATGGCGCCGTCAGATCACAAGATGAAGATGGGCTGCGGTGACAAGGAAAGCGGCATGAAGATGCCGATGGGGCCGCAGAGCATGCCCGACGCGGTTCATCAGCGCTGATCGATTCCTGATGGAGCGGGGCGGCGCCATAAGCGTCGCCCTTGGAGATGCCCAGGGAGGCACGCATGAAAAGATTAGCCTGGAGTCTCGCCGGTATTCTGCTGGTCGGGATCGGCGCGGGAACGGCCGTCGCTTTCGGTGGTCTGTATGATGTGGGCGCCACCTCGCCGCATTGGCGGCTGACCTATCGTGTTCTGGAAACGGCACGCCTCCATTCAATCCGGCATCACGCCGAGGGCATTACCGCACCTGTCGATCTTGAGACGCAGGCACGGCTCGTCGGTGGTGCATCGCATTTTTCGATGCATTGCGCCTCATGTCATTCGGCGCCGGGCGTCGAGGCCGAGGATATGGCGGAGGGGATGTATCCGAAGCCACCGGTTCTGAATGATGTAGCGCAACGTTATACGCCGGGCGAACTGTTCTGGATTCTCAAGCATGGCATCAAGATGTCGGGCATGCCGTCCTGGGCGGATCATGGTGATGACGATCTCTGGAACATTGTGGCGTTTCTCGAGAAACTTCCGGGAATGAACAGTTCCACCTACCAGGCGCTGGTCGCTCGGGCAGAAGCAGCCGGCGGGCATCATATGCATCACGACATGGATATGCCGATGCCGCGACAGTAGATGCCGCTGGGATAATTGATCGAGATCAAGGAAAATATGCCATACCCCCGTATAGTAATAAGTGGTGTCCTGACGACATCCGGAAAACGGGCCGGTATGGGCTTTGCCGAGGATGATGGCGTGTTGGAGAAACCATGAGGCGTGTCTTTTTGAGCGTGAGTGTCGTGATCATGACGCTGCTCGTCAGCATGTCCGAGGGATTCGCTCAGGCACCGGGTGAGTCTCCCGCCGTTCCGGCCATGTCCAGCGGCACTATGACGGGGCCTACGACAGGCAGCCCGCCACCTTCGCTGGCGCTGCGGCGGGATCAGCCGGAAGACGATGGGCCGATGGCAGCGCCCCGGGATGCCGGTCATGGCGCCGAGTCGTCCGGCGGAATGGAGACGACCACCGCTCGACCCGACTCAAGTATGTCCGACATGGACGGCATGATGTCGATGGGTGGTGACGAGCATGCAAGCCATCACCCTGGCATGGGCGCGGCGGGGAACCCCGGTGCGCCACCATCCGGGCCGGCGGTGCAGGGCGATATGATGAGCCGCATGCTGCCTCAGGCTGGGCAGGCATTGAGTGCGGTTCCCGGAGCAGACAAGGCCGACGCGGGTTGTTGCGGAGCGCGCGGTCGCACGCCGCTTTATACTTTCATGATGACGCATCCGAAGCTGACCGACGCCGAACGTCAGATGCTGGCCGATATTGCGGCACAGAGGCTTCAGGACGGTCTTCGCGAAGTCGGCGCCGCATCGGTCGATGCCGCTCAGTCCCTGTCGTGGGAGACGATGCGTCGATCCAGCCAGCATCTCCATGAAGGCGTTGCGTTGCTCGATAGCGGAATGGCCGCGCGCGCGGCCGCGACCGGCCTCGTGAATCCTCAAATGGTGGCATTCAACTGGTTCACGGCACAGATGGGTCTGCCGACAGTCGCGGCGAGCCAGCAGAACGGCCTGTTTTTCGGATTGACGCCGGCCCACCTGGTGTTCATGACGATCCTGATCCTGGTATCGATCGCTCTGCTGATCTTGCAGGTCCTGCGGTTGCATCGCGTGCAAGAGATTCTCAGGACCACCACGGCATTCGCACCGAAACCAACGGTCCCGCCCACGCCACCATCGTCGACCGGCGGCGGTCCAACACCTCCTGTTCCGCCGCCTCCCCCTGTACCGGGACCAGGCGGTGGAACGGCCACTCCGATCGTCGGCGCACCTCGACACGGCCTCTGGCGTGGCGGTCTGAAAGTGGCCCGGATCATTCGGGAGACACCGGCGATCGTGACGTTCTATCTAGTTCCGGCCGATGGGGGGCGGATTCCCTTTGACTTCAAACCCGGCCAGTTCGTGCAACTCACCATCGAGCCGACGTCTGGCAAGCCCGCGAGCCGGTCCTATACGATCGCATCGTCGCCGGGGCAGGTCGAACATCTCGAACTAACGATCAAACGCGAGGAACATGGGTTGGTCTCGCGCTACCTGCACGACACGGTCAAAGAGGGTGATCTTTTAAAGATCGCGGGTCCATCGGGTATGTTCACCTTTACGGGTGACGAGGCAGACTCGATCGTCCTGCTGTCCGGCGGCGTAGGCATCACACCGATGATGGCGGTCCTGAGATACCTGACCGATATCGTCTGGCCTGGCGAGATCTACTTCGTCTATTCCGCTCATGCCAGCATCGACTATGTGTTTCGCCAGGAAATCGAGTGGCTGGAACGTCGCAATGACAAACTGCACGTTATTGCCACCATGCGGCGGTCGCCGGGGACAGAGTGGTCGGGGCCGGAAGGGCGCATCACGAAGGAACTGCTTCAGCAATCGGTGCCAGATCTCACAAACCGGCGTATCCATGTCTGCGGCCCACCCGGGATGATGGCAAGCATGAGAGCGTTATTGACGGATCTCGCTGTGCCGGAAGCCAATGTTCATAGCGAGGCATTCGGACCAGCCGCGATGAAGGCCGAACCTGCGGTCGGGCCTGTGGCGGCCCCCTCATCCCCGGCCGTTACGCCTGCCGCAACGACCATTACGTTTTCCACTTCAGGGAAATCGGCTCCGTTGCAACTGGATGAAACGGTTCTCGACGCGGCTGATGCGGCAGGTGTCAATATTCCATCCTCCTGTCGATCCGGTATCTGCGGCATGTGTACGACTCACCTGCAGCAAGGTGAGGTGACGATGGCGGTCGAGGATGGGCTCGATCCGGCTGACAAGGCCAAGGGTTTCATCCTGGCCTGTCAGGCGAAGACCACGGGTGGTCCGCTGGTCGTGGAGGCGTGATGCAGGAGCGCAGCGAAATCATTGTCGGCGCCCTGGTCGTCCTGCTGGTGCTGTTCCCGCTGGGCTTTCTGGTGCATGTCGCGCCACGCTTTCCTGGGAGTCTGGCTGGCAGCCTGATTGGCATTTGCGCCGCCATCCTGATGCTGGTGCCGCTGATTTACGTAGCGGGCAAACGCATTCCCGTCGTGCATCGTTATTTCGCGCCGCGTGTCGAGAGCCGAACCCTTCTGTCGGTGCATATCTATGCTGGCGTCCTTGCACCCATTTTGGGCCTGATCCACGCCGCCCATAAATTCGATAGCCCGATGGGGATCTCGCTAACCGGCATCA
This sequence comes from Gluconacetobacter sp., assembly GCF_047721585.1. NCBI lineage: Bacteria > Pseudomonadati > Pseudomonadota > Alphaproteobacteria > Acetobacterales > Acetobacteraceae > Gluconacetobacter > Gluconacetobacter sp. The sequence goes on along the minus strand of NZ_JBDNXE010000033.1, from coordinate 22,763 downwards.
TGCTCGTCCTCGCTATTAGTGGCTATGTCGGGCGCTACATGTTGATCCAGATCGGGCGCGGATTGCGCGGTCGCACCCAGGAACTGGCCCAACTGCGCACGTCTCTGGCAGATGCCGGGGTGGCGCATCTGATGCCCGAGACGCCGGATGTGCCCCATAATATCGTCCAGCGCCTTTTTCTGACCTCGGCCTATCCCGGTACGCGGGGTACATCGGATCGCGAGGCCACGATTGCCTCGGCGCTGGCCGATGTTGAGTATGCGGTCAGGTCGGAGAGGGTGGCGAACGCACTGTTCGGGCGTTGGCGCAAGATTCACGTCATCCTTGTGGTCATCCTCTATTTTCTGCTGATTCTGCATATCTGGTCAGGCCTGTATTACGGGCTGAGGTGGCTATGAAGCCCGCTGTCATACTCTATACGGTCTTTGCGCTTGCGGCTCTGATCGTCGGACTGGTTGTGCCCCTTGCCGTGCATCGTTCCGGCAGTAACGCAGTTCCTGGTTGGGAAGGGTTGGTGAATCCCGGACCGATCTCGAAAGCGCACCAGTTTATCGCGGGCCAGTGCGAGACATGTCACAGGCCTTTCACAGGTGTGGTGACCAATAACTGCGTGACCTGTCATTCTCTGGCGTCGTTCGCCGACAAGCAATCCACCCGGTTTCATGTCGCGGCGACGCAATGTACGTCCTGTCATGTGGAGCACGGTGAGCGGCCACATATGACCGTGATGGATCATAGTGCATTGACGAGGGCGGATTTCTGGTCAGACACCGTTGCGCAACTTCGCTCGGCCGGGCTGGTTGGAGCGTCGCCGATTCCGGGAAGCGCTGCGGCTATTCCGACTGATCATCGACTTGACCGTGATGCCGTTCTCCATCTGAATTGCGCAAGCTGTCACTCCAACGTGGATCCTCATCGCGCCCGCTTTGGTCCTGATTGCGCGAGTTGTCACTCCACCAAGACATGGCTGATCGCCGCGTTCGAACATCCCGCCGATCAGATATCGACGGATTGCAACGCCTGTCACAAGGCGCCGCCCAGCCATTACATGATGCATTTCAAAATGATTTCGCAGCACGTCGCGCATCAGGATGCCCCGGTGGAGCATTGCTATGCCTGCCATACCACCGATGCATGGAACAATATTCGAGGGTATGGATGGTATAAGCACCATTAAATCTTACGAAATTTGCGTCAGAATATCGCCATTTAACGCGCGTGTGTGATGATGAAATCACTAGAAGCGGCGACATTGCCCAAAAAAGATATTGTAAATCAGAAAATATATCGAACGTTACGTATGATTATTTCGCACGTCGTAAACCTTTGAAGAAAGCAGTTGGCTTACTCTGGCCCGAATAGGGTTATTTCCAGGTTACGGCTAGATAGAAAAATTGACATTTCTTCAAAAAAATCTATAATTATTAGGACACTCCTAGAAGGGTTCAGGCTTTACTATATGCTTACCATTGATGATGGCGGAGGAACGTTATGATCGCATACTTGAGGAATTCGTTTAAAATAACGACGTGTATCTCTTTGATCGCTTTGCTTTCTGCATGTGGCACGACGACAGATCGTCGACTCACTGAGGACGAACAAAGTTGCCGGAGCATGGGGCATACTCCGGGAACGGCTGAGTTCAAGAACTGTCTGGCGGATTTAAATGCCAGAAGGTGTGCCACTTCCCGGCAAAAGGGGTGGGGCGAACATCACGATGCATCGCTGGACTGCACAAGATTGCCCTGAATACGCCGTTTATTATGTTGTGAAACATCGTTTGTGTATATCATTATATAATTAATAGGTGTCATGATGTCGCGATCCGGCTTGAGTCAGAAGCGCCGAATGGTGAGGCGTCGTTTTTGTTTGAGACATTCGGTAGCTTTTTCTGTGGATTACGGGTGGTCTAACATATTCTGTCGACGGTGCGGTTCATGTTGGTGTTCTGACTCGGATACAGATCGGACATCGCATCTTTTGTGATGTATACTGCGAGTCCACATGTCCAGTTTCGGGGAGCAGATAACACAGGCTGGACGACCGACAAGAGGACGGTTAGCGACTTAATCGGCCTCGGGTTTTTCATGAAAAGTCAGAGGGTGGGAGTGATTTCATGACGGATTCAGGGGTGGGAGAGAGGCTTCCGCCCGTCCGTCACGGAGTGTTCCGCCATGGCGAGCGCCATCCAGAAAATCGCTCTCAATGCGTCCCGTGATATCCCTTTCAACAAACTGGTGCTGTCGCAGTCCAATGTGCGGCGTGTGAAGGCCGGCCTGTCGATCGAGGAACTGGCCCGCGACATCGAACGTCGCGGGCTGCTCCAGAGCCTCAACGTACGCCCTGTTCTGAACGATGATGGGACGGAGACAGGTTCCTACGAGGTGCCGGCTGGCGGCCGTCGCTTCCGCGCGCTCGAACTGCTGGTCAAGCAGAAGAAACTGGCCAAGACTGCCCCGGTGCCCTGTGTCGTGCGCGAGGCCGGATCGGCCATTCTCGCCGAGGATGATTCCCTGGCCGAGAACGTGCAGCGCGTGGCGCTGCATCCGCTGGACCAGTTTCGTGCCTTTCGGGACATGCTGGAGAAGGGCATGTCCGAGGACGAGATCGCCGCCGCGTTCTTCGTCGTGCCCACCGTGGTCAAACAGCGCCTGCGCCTGATGACCGTGTCCGACAAACTGCTCGAGATTTACGAGCAGGACGGCATGAAGCTCGATCAGCTCATGGCGTTTTCCATCAGTGATGACCATGCCCGTCAGGAGCAGGTCTGGGAGATTATCGCCCAGAGCCATAACCGCGAGCCCTATCTGATCCGCCGCATGCTGACGGAAAAAACCGTGCGCGCATCGGATCGCCGCGTGCGCTTCGTCGGGCTGGATGCCTATCTCGCTGCCGGTGGCCATGTCATGCGTGACCTGTTCGAGGCCGATGACGGCGGCTGGCTGCAGGATCCGACCCTCCTCGACCGGCTGGTGATGGACAAATTGGCTGGGGCGGCCGATGACATCCGCGCCGAAGGCTGGAAGTGGGTCGAGACGGCGCTGTCCTTCCCGTGGGGACACACGCGGGGCTTCGCGAGGATTGAAGGCTCGCCGGTTGTGCTCTCGGAAGAAGAAGCCGCCCGTCTAACCGCTCTGCACAGCGAGCAGGAAGCCATCGAGGCGGAATACGCACAGGCCGATGAGTTCCCCGACGACGTCGATACCCGGCTGGGGGAGATCGAACAGGCTATTGAGGCGCTGGAAGAACGCCCTGTGTCCTTCGATCCGGCGGAGGTGGTCCGGGCAGGGGCCTTTATCAGCCTGGATACTGATGCCACGCTGCTGGTCGAACGGGGCTTCGTCCGCCCTGAAGATGTGCCGGCGGAGCCCGAGGACGGCCCGGATACACCCGAGGGTGATGATGACGCGGTCGTCCATCACGGCGCGGGTGATGACGTCGAAGGAACTGGGACGGAAGGCGCCCCCGGCACCGAGCCCGAAGAGGAAGATGGGCTGAAGCCGCTGCCCGACCGCCTGCTGACAGAGTTGACGGCCTGGCGCACGCTGGCCCTGCGTGACGCGTTCGCCGGCAATCCGCACATCGCGTTGACCGAACTGCTCCACACGCTGGTGCGCGATCTCTACTGGCAGGTGTCGGGCGCGGATTGCCTGGAAGCCTATGTCCGGGAAATCCCGCTGCGGGTGCATTCGCCAGACATGCCGGGCAGTGTTCCCGCTCATGAACTTCGCCAGCGCAACGAGGGCTGGAAGCATGATCTTCCCGATGACGAGGATGCACTCTGGCAGTGGCTCGACGGGTTGGATGATACCAGTCGCCTGGCCCTACTGGCGCATTGCCTGTCTTTTGGCGTCAACGCGCTGCATGAATCGTCCCATGGTCCGTCTCTGGCACGTAGCGTCAGGGAGCGCCTGGCGCGAGCCGGCCGGCTGGCGACAGTGCTCCAACTCAATCCGGCCGAAGCGGGATGGCAGCCGACGGTGGAGAACTATCTCGGCCGTGTCACCAAGGCGCGTATCCTCGAAGCCGTACGCGAAGCACGCGGCGATGAGGCAGCGGCCCGCATTGCGCATCTCAAGAAAATGGACATGGCCAGTGAGGCCGAGCAGTTGCTGGACGGCTCCGGCTGGCTGCCCGAAGCATTGCGAACTGCTGGTTTGACCGACGGTCATCAGAAACAGGTCGCTGTTATCCCCATCGAAACCGCCACGAATATCGCGGCCGAATGACGGGCGCCTCGTAATTCATGACTCCGAACCTAACCGGCCCTGGCTTCGGTCAGGGCCGTCCTGCTGATCCAGGAGAAACAGGACATGACCAATCCAGGAAATACGCCTGAACGGGCCGATACCTTCACCGCCTTTTCCGAGCATTATGAGGCCTATCGGAAACGGCAACAGGAATTTGGAGCAGTCAATCGCAAAGCACTGTTTGATTGCCTTGATGCTGCTGGGATCGAAACAGCGGTGGTCACCTTCGATGGTTGCGGAGATAGCGGCCAGATCGAAGATATGGCGGTCACTCCGGAAACCGATAATACGGTTCTGGAAAACTGCATGCCTTACATCTCTGTCGACTGGCAATGTGCCACGTCGAAAACTGATGATTGCAGCGTCAAGGATGTCATTGAGAACGTCTGCTACGACCTGCTTTCCGAAGCGCACGGTGGTTGGGAAAACAATGATGGTGCGTATGGCGAGTTTACCTTTGACGTCGCGGGACGGTCCATCGCCCTGGAGTATAACGAGCGTTACACCGCCGTCGAAAACTACGGCCATGAATGGACGGAGGAAGGGCACCATGGCGCATAGTTATCATCATGCCCTCTCCTCTGTGCGGAAATGGGGCGGTACGGTAGAGGATTACCTGCCGTTGCATACATGGTTCGATGAATCGAAACTGATCACGGCGGACTTCCGGCACCGGGCGCTGCGACACCATGCGGAAGGCATCTTCCTTGCCGAAAAACTGTTCGGTGTCACACTCACGCTTTCGACCGGGCGGGCAGTGCCGACCCGGCTGATCGGCGAACAGCACGTCCGGGAAGATTTCGGGTTTATCCCGAGCTTTGCGGACTGGGTGAAGGAAATCCGACCCTGTCCATGGATGGGACGCGCCAGGCCTCTCGATGTAGAGCATGAAACACCGCACAGTATGAGCTGATGCGGGATTTCGAGAAAGCGGCTTCCGTTATCCGGAAGCCGCTTTTTTCGTGCCGGTCCGGCCGGGAAGGAGTGAGAGGGCGGCTTCGCCTCTGATGCCGAATATCCGGCAAGAGAGGAGAGTCCCCATGTCCGCTTCCATTCTGTCTTCCGCCCGCACGGGCTTCCGGATTGATCCCTCCCGTGGCGAACGCAGCGCCCGCGTATCGTCCGAATGGTTCTCGCGCCCCGATGACGAACGCTATCTGTCGCTGTCCGACCTGCATGCTGCCACGCTGGCGCGGGCAGACCGGGCCACAGCCCGCACGGTGGAAAGCCGCGCCATCCGCGTCGAGGCCTCGCGCGACAATGTCGAGCGTCTGACCCTGACCGTGCCAGGACAGCATGAGCCGATCGCGCCGACGCATTGGTCCTTCGGCCAGATGTGCAGCCTGGTCAGCGCGCCGTCCTCCTATCTGCGCGACCTGCCGGCACCGCTGGCGGCGATCAATCTCCAGCACGGGCTGCTGTCGCACCGCGCCGAACTGGTGAAAACGCTGGAGACCGAAGACGGACGGGTAGAACTGCGCGCCGTGACCGGTCCGGATTATGGCCGCATCTGGGATCACGAATTGGTCGGGGCGGTGCGCAAGATCGCGGGTGACGGCACAGGCGATACCAACTGGAAGGTGCCGGGCGTCATCGACTGGGCCACCATGACCCATAATCCCTACGTCGATATCACCAAGGAAACTACGACGCTGTATGCGTCAGACAGGGACGTGTTCCTGTTCCTCGTGGATGATACGCATCCCATCGAGGCCGGACGCCTGCCCAATGGCGATCCCGATCTCTATTTCCGGGGTTTCTACGCCTGGAATTCGGAAGTCGGCAGCAAGAGCCTAGGCATTGCGTCATTCTATCTGCGCGGGGTGTGTCAAAACAGGATGTTGTGGGGCGTGGAAAATTTCGAACAGATCACCATCCGGCATAGTAAGTTCGCGGCCTCGCGCTTCGTGCATCAGGCGACACCAGCACTACGGAATTTCGCCACTGCCAGCCCGGCCTCGTTCGTCTCCGGCATTCAGGCCTCGCGTCGGGCGCTGGTCGCGAAAACAGATGAAGACCGCGAAAGTTTCCTGCGTCGTCGCGGGTTCTCGAAACCGGAAACCGCAAAGATCATCGAAACCGTGCTGCACGAGGAAGGCCGCAAGCCCGAGAGTGTGTTCGATTTCGTGCAGGGGATTACGGCGCTGGCGCGGACAAAGGCCAACCAGGACACGCGGCTGGATCTGGAAGAGAAGGCCCGCAGGCTGATGGAGCGTGCTTCCTGAAAGCCGCTTTTCTGTCTTTCCGTAAAGACGTTTTTACGAGCCCGGCCACTGCGCCGGGCTTTTTCGTTTCGGGAGTCATTCCGATGGCTGATTTCTTCACGCATTTCTCGTGCGTTCTCGATGTGGGTACGGTGGAAAACGCTGCCAAGGCGCTCGATCTCTACAATGAATTCATGGACGAACTGGCGGCGGAAGACCCGCCATCTGATGGGTTCCGGCTTTCTGTAGAACCGGAATATGGTGGCACCAAGCTTTGGATGCGCGATGAGGTGACTGGCGATCCGCATCAGGTCGTGGAATTCGTGCTACGCTGTGCGCGGGCCTTCCGGCTTCGGGGCCGATGGGGGTTTCAGTGGGCCAATAGCTGTTCACGTCCCCGGATCGGCGCCTTCAGCGGCGGTGCGCATCTGCTTGACCTTGGCAGGCGCAAAACGATTTCATGGATGACCACCGATCGCTGGCTGGCGATCGCCCTGGACGGAGGCAATCCCGACACAGGAGGGCAGGGCGATGACCTTGCATGATGCAGGCGATCTCGCCCGTCGGCTGGCGGAGAACGCGGAGGCGGTGTGCCGGCAGTATCTGTCCGCCGGTCGCCGTCACGGCAATTACTGGCTGGTCGGTGACGTGCGCAATACGCCCGGCCGGTCGCTGTTCGTCCGGCTCCACGACACCGCCAACGGCAGGGCGGGAAAATGGACGGACGCTCAGTCGGGTGAGCATGGCGACCTGCTCGACGTGATCCGCGAAAGCCTCGGCCTGGTGGATTTCCGCGACGTGGCCGACGAGGCACGCGCCTTCCTCAGCCTGCCGCATCCTGACCCAGTGCCGCCGTCACAGGACCGACCTGCCCGTGAGCGTGCTTCCGCCAGTTCTTCCGAAGCGGCACGACGGCTCTGGGCCATGTCCGGGCCGATCATAGGCACATCCGTAGACGCGTATCTCCGTAGACGCGACATTACGCTTTTGCACGGAACCGAAGCCCTGCGCTTCCATCCGCGTTGCTTTTACCGCCCGGACGAGGACGGTCTGACCGAGACCTGGCCCGCCATGATCGCCGCTGTCACCGACCTCGACGGCACTCTGACCGGTGTGCATCGCACCTGGCTGGCGGCGGACGGCCGTGGCAAGGCACCGGTCGACCATCCGCGCCGTGCCTTGGGCGGGCTGCTCGGTCATGCCGTGCGCTTCGGGGTGGCATCCGACGTGCTCGCCGCCGGGGAAGGCATCGAGACGGTGCTTTCGCTGCGGCAGGTTCTGCCCGATCTGCCATTGGCCGCCTGCCTGTCTTCGGCACATCTCGCTGCCCTGATCTTTCCGCCGCTGCTACGCCGTCTCTACGTCCTGCGCGACGACGATCCGGCCGGGGATCAGGCGCTGGCGACGCTGCACGCCCGCGCGGGTGACGCCGGGATCGAACTGATCGGCCTGTCGCCACGGCTGGGCGATTTCAATGATGATCTCCGTGCGCTGGGACGCGGCGCGCTGCGGGCGATCCTGCATCCGCAACTCGCGCCAGCGGACGTGGCACGCTTTCTGGAGGCCGCCGATACCTGAGCGGGCCGGAAAGAGGAGTGGGGGGGCCGTCTTCTGTCGGCGGGCCTGTCGTGCCTCCCGTCCGGCAGGTCCGCGCCCCGGCCTTTCAAGTGGGGAGCGGGCGTCAGCCGGGCCGGGCCTTCAATGGCGTGAGCCGGCTATTTTCCGTCGCGCCCTGTGGGGGCGCTTTACATCGCGAGGCAAAATAGCCGGCCCCCTGCCATCCTTCGCTGTGCTGCGGCCGCGCGCCAGCGCGCGGTTCCGGCCCGTCCCTGGTCTGCCGCTGTCCGCCCCCGGAAAGGCCGCGAAGGGCGCAGCCGGAGACCTGGGAGGACAGCCTCATGACCCGCATGACCGACGATTTCGAACCGCCGCACGCCGCTTCATCCACCGCGCATGTGCTGACCGAACTCCAGATGTATGGCTACCGTCCCTTCGCGGACGAGCCGGACCCCAGGCCGCTACCCGAAGCGCAGCGCATCGGGGGTGCTGTGGCCGACATCTTCGACGCCATCGCTGCGACGCTGACCGACACACGGCTGGAAGCCGATCTCGAAGCATTGCTCTGGTCCACCGTGAACATCTTCCACCGCATGGTCGGCCAGGTTGAGCGTGAGCTTGACCGCAACGAGCAGGCGCAGAAACGGAGCCAGCAGGAACAGGATGGCAGCGAGATCCGCTCGGTGGAACTGGAGCGGCTGATCGCCGAAGGGCTGACCCTGATCGAGCGCCGCAACGCCTACGAGATCTTCCGCGACGAGGCGCAGGAGCAGTTCGAGCGCCTGACCCTGAGCGCGTGGCGTCCGAAGGCCGGCTCGCTGGTGTCACGTCGCACCATGACGGCCTCCATGATCGACAGCCGCGATTTCCTCAACGCCCGACGCCGCGCCGAGGGCGAGTTGCTGGTCCCGCCCGGCCCCAAGGTGGTCGTGACCGGGGGCCTGGACTTCGACGACCATATCCTGATCTGGGACCGGCTGGATAAGGTGCGGGCCAAGCATCCCGACATGGTGCTGCTCCACGGTGGCTCGCCCAAAGGTGCTGAGTTCATTGCCTCACGTTGGGCCGATCACCGCGATATCGTGCAGATCGCCTTCAAGCCGGACTGGACCAGGCATGCCAAGGCGGCGCCCTTCCGTCGTAACGATGCGCTGCTCGACACTATGCCGATCGGCGTCATCGTCTTCCCCGGTTCAGGCATCCAGGAAAATCTGGCCGACAAGGCAAAGCGGCTCGGTATCCCGGTCCTGCGGTTCGGAGGCGGCGCGTGAGCGCTCTCTCCTTCCCCGCAAGCCAGCGTCTCAGGCAAGAACCTCAAGACCGTGCTTCTGAATGACGCTCAACAGCTTGAGCGCCATCCCGCTCGGCCGTTTGGCGCCGCTCTCCCACTTCTCGACCGTGCTTTCGCTCGTGTTCAGATACCGCGCGAAGACCGGCTGGCTGACATTGTTCGCCTCGCGGAGACGCTTGATCTCGATCGGCTCGATCGCAGGGGGCACCACCAGATGGCGCGTGTCAAAATCACGCATCGTCGCCTTGTCGAGCGCGCCGACCTTGTGCAGCATTACCGCCCCGGAATGAATGGCCTCGGAAATGTCGCTCCGGAAGCTATTTTTTCTCTTCATCGCCATGGCATATCTCCGTCAGGTCTCGATCCTTCAAAAGCCGTTCGACCTGTTCCCCGGTCAGCACGGCATAGGCTTTGGCGAGGGTCCGGAAGTCTTCCAGTTCATCGCTATCGATATTGTCCCGGTCCTTCTTCGCGAACAGATAGGCGTAGATCCAGTATCGACCGCCTTTCGCAAGAATAATGCTGCGATGCAGGTTCTTGTTCAGGCGCTTCTTGAAGACACCACCACCCAGATCGACGGCCTGACCCTTCATGACCTCCCGGATCGCTTTGCAGAGTTCATCGTCTTTGATGCGAGCTTTCCGGGCCGCCCTGGCGAACCAGGCGGTCTTGAATGCCCGCTGGGATGGCTCGGCATTGGTCATGACCTCCTATGTAGCACCAGGTGCTATGGATCGCAAGGTTCTTCGCAACGCCACCGGATCACGGGGGAAGGCAATAACGCTCGACCTGATTGACCGCAACGTCCGCATACCAGCGATAGATTTCGATGATATCGTCACCGGCGGGACGTAAGCCGCGCGGATTTTCGTTCCGGTCACCGTATCATCTGCGCTATAATGCGGGTTGCGCCGTGGTGGTGGTGGCAGGCGCGACCGTCCGACATTGTCGGTTGCACGGAGACCGCCGCCATGTTCATCCTTGCTCCCTTCCTGCTCGTCGCCGGCATTGGCTTCCTGTGCTGGTTGTTCTTTACCGTGGCAGTCTTCGCCCTGCCCTGCGCCATGGGTCTGATGGCCGGGTTCTGGGCGTATGGTGCGGGTGCTGGTGTTGTCGGCGGGATCATCGTCGGTTTCGTCGCGGGCGCTGCAACCTTCGTTATTGGCCAGGTCGCCTTCGCCTTGGTGCCGTGGATGTGGCTCAAGCTGCTGATCGTCCTGCTCTATACGGTGCCCGCCATTATCATGGGCTACAGCACGACACATGGGATCGCCCAGATGCTGATGCCGTCTCCGGCGTGGCAGCTCTTTTTCTCCATCATCGGCGCGATCGCGGTGGGCGTCACCGCTTTCATCCGCTTTACAACCGTGGCCCCACCCGGACCGTCCGGCGGCAATATCGCGCGGGTCTGACACCGCTCTGGCAACCGGCGAGGCAGGACAGGATCGGGGGCTTTCGCATCTGGCCGCCTCGCTGTCAGGAGGGTATGGCAGGAGCGATCGATGAGGCCCTGATTGCAGCATATTGGCTGAAGGTGCTCTTTCCCTGGAGCGTGGACGTCCAGCGCTTCCTGTCAGCATCGGCCGGTGGAATCCCGGAAGGCAGGGCGTGTCCGTGCGAAACGCAGTCCCGGAACGGGGCGTGTGCAGGGTCGGAAGCAGGGCATGACGATGCCTTCCCCTTCCTGGCCGACACTTGCGTGGGGCGCGGGTGGCCATAGTCTCCGTGATGTGTGCTCTGTCGGGCCGCGCACGCATGCCGCCTCTCAAGATGGCTGATCTAGCCGAAGGTCGGCTGCGCCTCGATCGGCCATGGCGCAACAGCGGTCCATAATTTTCTTCCCCTGACGGCTGCGCCGTCATTCCTCGCGAAACAAGAAAATTCCGTCCCGCCGTCCTCCGCTGCGCTTCGGTCCCTACGGGATGCGCCGCCGCTCGCCTCCGTCTGTCCGATCGCCATCGAGGCCGCAATGGTGCGGGCTCGGTAACAGAGATCACGGAGCAGTATCATGGCTACCATCGGCACCTTCAAGAAAGTCGGCAACGGATATAACGGCGAGATCGTCACCCTCTCGCTCCAGACCCCCAACGTCCGCATCGCCCCCGAGACCACGCGCCTGAACGAAAATGCCCCCAGCCACCGCGTCTTCGTCGGCCGGGTCGAGATCGGAGCGGCCTGGTCCCGGCGCTCCAACGAGGGGCGCGACTATCTGAGCCTCAAGCTCGACGATCCGAGCTTCAACGCCCCGATCTTCGCCAACCTCTTCGATGACGAGGACGGCGAGGGCTACAGCCTGATCTGGTCCCGCCCCAACGGCCGCCGCAACGGCGACTGAGGTGCCAGCGATCCCCCGCCCGGCCGGTCCGGGTGGGGCCTTCGCATGACCGATCGCGAACCGGCGGGTGGGCGCACCAGTCGCGCCGCGCCCAATCTGCCAATGTGTGGGCAAGAAAGGGGAACAGGGCTTCCCTCAGCCTTCCCATTGTACCATGCCCGGCGTGAACCGCCTCAAGGACGCGCGGTCCCCCCAATTTTGCCCGGCGCACCCTACGGGCACACCAGACAAAATCGGCTCCCCCGCGCGCCGCTGGGGCGGTCGCCTGCGGCGATCCTTGACCCGATTCACGCGCGCATGAGGCGACGGCCTGTCTTCGAAAAACGAAAGGAGCAGGACGATGACCACGCTACACGACCAGATCCAGATGCTGCGCGCCGAACTGACCAGCTTTCACCTCAGCCGTCGTGAGCGGGCCAAAATCGAGCGTGAACTGAACCAGGTATGCGCGCAATTCGCAGCAAAATGCCACGACGGGGAGGCCTCCGCGTAAGCGGGGGTCTTTTCGTCTGGTCGCCCGTACCGACGGCGGACCCCACTGACGGTCCTATCAGAAGCAGGACGCCGGTGTTTCCTCACTATCCAACTGAAAGAACGATATTGAATCTCCATTATACGACTATTATAGTCGTATTTCTGGTGTGCATGCCCTGCATGTCGGATGTGATCATGGATGATCACTGGCCGACAGGTAAGGGCGGCACGGGCACTCCTGAACTGGACACAGGAACGGCTCGCTGAAAAAGCCCTCGTAGCATTGACCGCGCTCAAGCGCCTTGAATCCGAGCGTGGCCTTGGTGTCCATGAGGGCACGATCGACCAGGTCCGCCGCGCGCTGGAAGCAGCGGGCATCCTGTTCATCGAGTCCGGGCAAGGGCGTGGTGTCATGTTTCTTCACGAGACTTCCGATCCACAGACGCGACAGGATGCGGGCCGTCGCAGACGCGCGCCGTCCTGATCGGCCTGGCCGCGCAGCCTTCCCACTCGGCCCCGCGTTGTTTTTTGCGTCAGCGCGGAACCGTCGAACGGTCGTCATTCCACGAATTTGTTATCGAACCGATCCAACAGCGCTATCACGAGGGATCGTCATGACCCACCCATCCTTCCAGGATCACCCGCCTCTGACGGCGCGTGTGAACGCCTATGACGAGCAGCATCTCGACCTTTATCTCCGCCTCCTGATCGCCGACGAGGAAGGTGCCGACTGGCGCGAAGTCGTTGCGGTGCTGTTCAAAATCGATCCTGTCTGTGAACCCGTGCGCGCCAGGGCTGTTTACGACAACCATCTTGCACGGGCGCGCTGGATGACCAAAGCCGGCTACCGGCATTTGCTGGAGCCGCGCCTGCAATAGCCGGGCTTCGCCGGCCCACGCGCTGGTCCCCCACGGCACTCTCCCCAATAGAAAATCAGGGTCTATGCGCTCGCGGTTCCGATCCGGCTAATTGAGGCTGCCCCCTTGCCGTATGAGGGGCCAGACAGGGAGGTCACCATGCCGACATCCTTCTGGCGTTCACAGGAAATACGCGACCGTATCAGCACTCTGGACCGTTCCGGTTTCGCCGTCGAGTTCCTGCGCCGCAACGCGACGTACCGTCGCGAGTATGCCCGCCTGCAACGACGCATCGCCCGCCGGGCAACGGACGCCGCCGCAGAGCGCGCGGCGTTCGCCGAACGCTGGGGGTTGGGCTTTTGTCCATGCTCCCGATGAACCCGCCCGCCGCGGCCGCATGGTCTGGAGGCCCGAGGTCTCCCCGGCCACGCTGATTCTCACGCCGGCACCCTCGGGTTTCGCGACGGTGACCCCGATCGAACCCGCCATGCTGGGGAATATCCTGGCCCGTCACGACGATGCGGATGGCGGGTGGCTTACGATCGGCGACGCGGTTGGCGATCTCTTTCTTCGGCTTCTGGACCCTTCGGCCTTGCAACGCCCCGCCGTGCTGCTGCCGCTGGACGCTGCCGGCGAGCTTCGTCTCGACGTGGCGTTGCGCTTTTTCCGGCATCTGCGTGGCAGCCGCGTTGCCCTGCTTCCACGCGCGCTCCAGCTCACGCCGCTCCAGCGTGCGCGGCAGATTCAGCTTCTGATCGCCTTCGACATTCAGGAAATTGGTGGCGGCCCACGTGAGGTCGCCATAGCCGCCGGCCGTTCATGGCAGGCGATTTTACCTTCCATCGAGTGGAAGAACACTGCGGCGCGGCGCTTTGCGGATCGCCTGATTCAGGACGCAGAGAACCGGGTAAACGGCGGTTACCTGGATTTCTTACACGGCAAATAGCATCAGCCGTTTTTCGCTCTCCTGCGCTGTTTCCCTCCATTTTTTCGACGCTGGCCTGCGCCCGGCTGCGCACGGTAACTCTTGCGCGCGTCATGGTCCGCCGAAGGTGGACACTGAGTCTGAAAAATCTTCGTCCACCCCCAACGCCTGCTTTCTTCGCCACCGTCATCCCGATCCGCCGCGACTTCGCCGCGACGCTTCAAAACCGGACGGAGGCATATCATGCTCAACAGACCCACGCCCTCACCGGCGCGCTATCTGCGCACCCATGAGGCTGCGCAAATTCTCGGACTTTCGCCGCGCACACTGGAAAAATATCGCTGCCACGGTACAGGACCGACGTTCCGCAAGCTTGGTGGTCGCGTCGTCTATCTGATCGATGACCTCGACGTATGGGCAGCCGCCGGTGCGTGCAAATCCACCTCCGACCCGAATTATGACGCGGCGCGTGCCGCCGGGCATGACCCACGATGAATGCCGCGCCGGGTATTCCGCGTTCCAGGCGCGCAAGCGAACGCAACAGGCTCGACCCGTTCGTGGTCTCCGGCGGGGATGCCAGCCCGCGCGATCAGCGCGACCTGATGGAGCGACCGTTCTTCTCGCTCGCGAAGACAAAGCGCACGGTGCCGATCTTCTATGAAGCCGGTGACGTCCGTGTCGAAGTCTTCGGCATGCCCGACCATGGCATGGCGACGATCTGGGACGCCGATGTGCTGATCTGGGCCGCCAGCCAGATCGTCGAGGCGGAAAATCTTGGTCTTACGACATCGCGCTTCCTGCGCTTCACGCCCTATCAGCTTCTGAGCAGTATCGGGCGTCAGACGGGAGCGCGGGATTATGGGCTACTCAAGGCGGCACTGACCCGGCTCCAGTCCACCGTGGTCGCCACTACGATCCGCAACGGCCAGAACTGGCGCCGTCAGCAGTTCTCCTGGATCACCGAATGGGAGATCTGTGCCAGCCAGACGGGCCGCGCCGCTGGTGTCGAGATCGTCATTCCCGAATGGTTCTATCGCGGCGTGATCGACCGCTCGCTCGTGCTTGCCATCGACCCGGCCTATTTCCGCCTCACCGGCGGCATCGAACGCTGGCTCTATCGCATCGCCCGCAAGCATGCTGGCCGCCAGCGTGCGGGCTGGACCTTCGAGATCGCCCATCTGCATGCGAAATCCGGCAGCCTGGTGCGTGTCTCGGATTTCGCCATCCAGATCCGGCATATCGCCGCCCGCCAGTCGTTGCCCGGCTATCGCCTGGGCATCGAGCGCGACGGCGCGCGCGAATTGCTCCGCATCCTACCGGCCGACTTATCCACAATTCCTGTGGATAACCATGTGAATGGTATCGGGATTTCACACGCAACCCTTATCGGGACATCACACGCAGGACTATCGGGACTTCGCACGCACGAATCGCAGCTAAGTCTTTGGCCTGAAACGGCGATTCCGGCCCTTAACTTATCTAACTTAGAATCTAACTCTTATGTTGATGGGGCGGGCCGCCTTGTGGATAACGGCCCTGGTCCCTCCGTTTCCGGCCCAAAAGCACGCGGAGACGGGCCATGATCGTGGCCCTCCTCAACCAGAAGGGCGGCGTCGGCAAGACGACGCTGGCGCTGCATCTCGCGGGCCAATGGGCTCGGGAAGGCCGGCGCGTGACGGTCATCGATGCCGACCCGCAGGGCTCGGCGCTGGACTGGTCGGCGCAGCGCGCACGGGAGGGACTGCCCCGCCTGTTCGGCGTGATCGGCCTGGCGCGCGACACGCTGCATCACGAGGCGCCGGAACTGGCTCAGGGGGTGGATCACGTCGTCATCGACGGTCCGCCTCGGGTGGCGGCGCTGCTGCGCTCCGCCCTGCTGGCGGCCGATCTGGTGCTGATCCCGGTGCAGCCTTCGCCGTTCGACGGCTGGGCCTCGGCCGAAATGCTGCGGCTGCTGGCGGAAGCGCGGCTCTTCCGTCCCGGTCTGCTGGCCCGTTTCGTGCTGAACCGCTGCGCCGCGCGCACGGTGATCGCCCGCGAAACCCGGCTGGCGCTGGTGGGGCATGAGCCGGCGGCGCTGGCAGCGCGGATCGGCCAGCGGGTCGCGTTCGCCGACATGGCGCGCACCGGCCGCTTGGTCTGCGACTTGCGCCCGCAGGGGATTGCCGCCCGCGAAATCGCCGCACTGACAGCCGAGATTGGGGGGCTGGTGTCATGACCCTGCTGACCGGCGACAGCGCGCTCCTGATGCCCTGGCACGGCCCCTACGACATGATCCTGGTCGATCCCCCCTATGGCGATACGTCGCTCGCATGGGACCGGCGCATAGCGGATTGGCCCGGCAAGGCGCTCGCTGCCCTGAAACCCAGCGGCTCGCTCTGGGTTTTCGGCTCCCTGCGGAGTTTCCTTGCATCCAACGCGGCATTTCGGAATGCGGGCTGGAAATATGCCCAGGAACTGGTCTGGGAGAAGCAGAACGGTTCCAGCTTCCATGCCGATCGGTTCCGGCGCGTGCATGAACTGATCGTCCAGTTCTATCGCGACGATACGCCCTGGCGCGCCGTCTACAACGTGGTTCCGACCACGCCCGACGCGCGGGCACGCACGGTACGACGGAAACGCCGGCCGCCCCACATGGGCCAGATCGACGCCGGCCATTACGTCAGCGAGGACGGTGGCCCGCGCCTGATGCGCTCCGTGATTCCGGTCCGCAATACCCATGGCCGCGCCATCCACCCGACCGAGAAGCCGGTGGCGTTGCTGGAGATCCTGATCCGCACGAGCTGCCCACCGGGTGGCCTGGTGGGCGACTGGTTCGCCGGCTCGGGGGCTGCTGGCGTCGCCTGTCGGCTCGCCGGTCGGCGCTATGTCGGCTGCGAGATCGATCCTGTCATGGCGCAGAAAGCGCGCGACCGTATCGCGTCCGTGCTGCCGCTCGGCGAGGGAATATCGCCATGACAGAGCGTCGCACGCTACCCGGCTTCGCGTCGCGCCCCGCCGACCCGGAACGCTGGGTCAAGGCGCCGGACAAGCCTGCGGCTGCCAACCACTTCACCGCCCGGCTGACCATCGACGTCACGCCGGCGCTGCGCGCCCGCATCAAGGTCGCGGCGTTCCAGCGCGGCATGACCGTCGCCGACATGCTGCGCGCGCTGCTCGCCCGTGAGTTCCCTGACAATCCCGGAGACGTGCCATGAACGGACGATTTTCTACGCCGCCGCATCGCCGCGCGGCGTCGCTGACCCATGTCGAACTGACCTGGATCGAGAAGCGTATCGAGCACTGGTTGCGCTTCGGCCACCGCGTTGACGAACAGATCCTTGATGGTCGCCGCCGCATTTCCAGTTTCGCGCCGGGCAGCATCTTCGCCTTCGTCCGCTGGGCGTCGAACGATCTGGGAGCCACGGTCTCCCGCGTGGACATCGTGCGGGCGGTGGAAGCAGGAAGTCCATTCCAGACTCTGCCATTTGTGCGTCCCGGTGGCGAAATCCTCCTGCGTGTCGATAGCTGGCCGAGGGTCGAGCGCGTGCTTCGGGCGATCGACGCTGTTGACGCGCTGGGCATCGACCCGGCGGATGCCGCGCCCGATTACTGGCGGCATCTCCACCATCGCATCACTGCCGGACATGAGCCCCGCAGCTACACGCGCGAGCAGCACGCAGCCTGGCTCAAGCGGCGGCAGGTGACGTCATGACCCGGCGTGGCTGGTTCTTCGCCACCTATTTCGCGGTGCTCGGTGTGGGCGTTTCGCTGGCCCTGCATCCTATGCCCCGGCTGATCTGGAACGAAACGGCGAGCGTGCCCGTCGGGCTTTATCGGCTGCACACGGACCCTGCGCCGCATGTCGGCGATCTGGCCGCTGTCCGTCTGCCCGAGCGCGAGGCGATGCTGCTGGCGACGCGCGGCTACCTCCCTCTCGGTGTGCCCCTGCTCAAACCTGTAGCGGCCATCGCAGGGCAGTTCGTGTGCCGTACCGGACAACGCATCACCATCGACGGAAAATTCGCTGGCGACGCGCGATCCGTCGATCATCGTGGTCGCCCGCTGCCCGTCTGGCGGGGTTGCCAACACCTCGATCCCGGCCAGGTCTTCGTCATGAATCCGGCCGAGCCACGCAGTCTCGATGGCCGATATTTTGGCGCGCTGCCCCTCTCCACCGTCATCGGCCGAGCCACTCCGGTCTGGCTTCCATCCGGGAGCGGCCAGGCCGTCGCCTTATCCTCCAATCCATCCGCGAAAGGACACTAAGATGGCACAGATCGGTCTTTTCACCCGCACCAAAACCGGCTTTGCCGGGCGTATTCGCACCCTTACCGTGACGCAGGATCTTATCCTCATTCCGGCCGATTTTTCCGACGCCGAACATGCACCGGATTATCGCATCCATCTCACCGATGCCGACGGTCCGGAGGTCGGCGCAGGCTGGAAACGCACCGGCGAGAGGGCCGGTGAATACGTCGCCGTAGCACTCGACGATCCCGCCTTCACGCAGCCCATCCGGGCCAATCTCTTCCGCACCGCCGACGACCGCGCGGTCTGGGTGCTGAACTGGACGCGCCCGTCAAAGCGCGCCGAAAGAGGAGATTGAGACGATGCGACCCGCGTTCTTCCTCGCTGTCGGCATCACCGCGATCGGCGTATTAGCTGCTGCCGACCAGACACGGGCGGCGTCGGTTTCGACACTCGCCGACACCGATTCTTTTGCTGCCCAAATCGCTGAGGCAGTCCGCCGTTTCGACGTTCCTACCACCTGGATACGGGCGGTGATGCGTGCTGAAAGCGGCGGTGATACCAGTGCGATTTCGTCGAAAGGCGCGCTCGGCCTCATGCAGATCATGCCCGCGACCTGGGCCGACCTGCGTGTCCGCTATGGGCTGGGAAGTGATCCATTCGATGTGCATGACAACATTCTCGCGGGTGCCGCGTATCTGCGCGAGATGCACGATCGCTACGGATCACCGGGGTTTCTCGCAGCCTATAATGCCGGACCGGGACGCTACGAGGACTTCCGCGATCGGCAACGTCCGCTGCCGCCCGAAACCCTCGCCTATGTCGCCGGTCTTCTGCCTCTTCTCGGCCAGAACGGTGACGCAATACCGCTTCCGGCGGCGCGTCCCGATCCCCTGGCCTGGAGACGCGCGCCGATCTTTTTCGCACGCGCGAACGATGCGTCTGCCAACATCACCGCACGCGATCTGTTGCCTATTGCACCGCACTCCGCTGGCCTGTTCGTGACGGTTTCTGACAGGGAGTCGGCACCATGACCATGCCGAATCCGCCTCTCCTTACCGCCCATTCGCAGCCGGTCGCAGGTCAGCGCATAATCGTGGTCCGGCGTGGTCCAGCGTTTCTCATGACGGATCGTAGCAGGGATCAGGGACCGCACTGGGTCTGGGCAAAGGAGAGGCGAGATAAAAGGGCGCACATTGCGCCTCGGTTGGGGTGTTGGTTTTCCAGCGTTTTTTCCTTTCCTACACAATGTTTCTCCCTCTCCGCCAATGTTTGCCGACCCTACTTTTCCTTGTTGCACCTGTCTTTTTCGCACATTGGGGGCGCCAATGGCCCGCGAGAATGATTTCCAGCCCCGTCTGGGCCGCATCCGCTCGCCCCGCGCCCAGCGGCTCAAGCCCTTCGTCGCCCAGGCCCTCGCCTCGGCCCAGCGTGCCGGAGGCGGTGGCTTCCGATCGGGCCGCAGCGGCGGCGGTTCCCGCTCGTCCTTCGGGCGTGGCCGCGTCGCAGCAGCCAGGGCCAATCGTCTGCTGACCAGCCGTGTCCGCCGCGTGACCGTCAAGGCCCGTGTCGTGCGCCACAGCGGGCGCAAGGCGCCGCTCGCTGCCCATCTGCGTTACCTGCGCCGGGAAGGGGTGACGAAGGACGGCGAGAAGGCGCGGCTCTTCGGTCCTGGCATCGACGATGCCGACCCGAAGGCGTTCGCCGAGCGCTGCGAGGATGATCGCCACCATTTCCGTTTCATCATCTCACCCGAGGACGCGCCCGACATGGCCGACCTCAAGGGCTATGCCCGCGAACTGGTCGGGCAGATGGAAAAAGACCTCGGCACGAAGCTGGACTGGGTGGGGGTGGATCACTGGAACACCCAGCATCCCCATGTCCACATCCTCGTGCGGGGCGTAGCCGAGGATGGCAGCGACCTCGTGATCTCCCGCGATTATATCCGGGAGGGCCTGCGCGCCCGTGCCCAGGATCTGGTGACGCAGGAACTCGGGCTACGCAATGACGTCGAAATCCATCGTGCCCTCGAACGCCAGGTCGGCGCCGAGCACTGGACCCAGCTCGACCGGCAACTCGCCCGCGATGCGGGCCGCAACGGCATCATCGACATGGCGCCAGCGCCGGATCGGCAGCCTGATCCGTTCGAGGCCCTGAAGGTCGGGCGCCTGCGCCACCTGGAGGGGCTCGGTCTCGCCCATCAGGTCGGTCAGGGACAATGGATGCTGGATGAATCCGCCGAGGCGACGCTCCGCGAGTTCGGGGAGCGCGGCGACATCATCAAGCGTATCCACCGCTCGCTGACGGAGCGCGGGATCGAGCGGAGCACATCGAGCTACGTCCTGGCGGGTGAAAGCCTCGACGTTCCTGTCGTCGGCAGGCTGGTCGATCGGGGGCTGGACGACGAGCTGAAAGGCACGGCCTACGCCGTCATCGACGGCGTGGATGGCCGCACGCATCATATCCGTTTTCCCGATCTCGACGCGACCGGTGATGGCAGCATGGGGTCGGTCGTGGAGCTTCGCGCCTTCGATGACAGGAAGGGGCAGCGTCGCGTGGCGCTGGCCGTCCGTTCCGACCTGTCGATCGAGGATCAGGTGACGGCGCGCGGGGCTACCTGGCTCGACCGGCAGGCAGTGGCGCGCGACCCTGTTGCATTGGGGCAGGCGGGGTTCGGTGCCGAAGTGCATGAGGCGATGGAGCGGCGGACCGAGCAACTGATTGAGCAGGGTCTTGCCGAACGCCGGACGCAGGGGGTGATCCTGGCGCGCAACCTGATCGGGAAACTCAGGGACCGCGAGCTTCACGAAGTGGGAGAGCGGCTCGCCGCTGAGACGGGCCGGACGTTCAGTCAGTCGGCATCGGGCGAGTATGTCACCGGCACGTATCGGCAACGCATGGCCCTGGCCTCCGGCCGCTATGCGATGATCGATGACGGCCTCCAGTTCCAGCTCGTGCCATGGACGCCGTCGCTGGAGAAGCAGCGGGGCCAGCACGTCTCCGGCGTCGCACGCGACGATGGCGGGATCGACTGGAGCTTCACCCGGAACCGGGGGCTCGGGCTATAGTCGTCGTGGCGATAAGGACAGTTAAATTCCCCTGGATTGAAGATAGACCCGCCGAGGGAAAGGAAGTTGCCGACGCTCGGTTCGTCAGTGGATATAGAGAATGATGAACGACCGACACGGCCAATATGTCGGGAAAGCAGCCAATCGGAAATCGGCAATGACACTGCACAATCCGGCGACAGGAACGGCCCATCGGGCGAAAGGGAATTGACAATATTCTATATATCCACGAGTAAGGATATATGGATACCGAATCGACCCTGTTGGCCCTGAGCGCACTGTCGCAATCCACGCGGTTGGAGATATTCCGCCTGCTGGTGCGCCATGAACCGAACGGGCTGCCGGCCGGAGACGTCGCGCGGCATCTCGATGTCCCGCAGAACACGATCTCGGCCCACCTCGCCACTCTGACCCGTGCCGGCCTGCTGACCTCGCAGCGCCATAGCCGTGTGATTGTCTATCGTGCCTGCCTACCGCGCCTGCGGGAACTGATGCTGTTTCTCGTCAAGGACTGCTGCGGGCAAAGCCCTGAACTTTGTGAGCCACTGGTTGCAGAACTGTCGTCCTGCTGCCCATCCGAGTGAACCCCCCAATGACCGATCGCGTCTTCAATGTGTTGTTTCTGTGTACGGGTAATTCCGCACGTTCGATTTTGGCCGAGAGCATCCTTCGCAAGGATGGTGCTGGCCATTTCAGGGTCTTCTCCGCCGGTAGCCATCCCAAGGGGCAGGTCAATCCTCTCGCCTTGAAAGTGCTGGCGAGCTTCGACTACCCGACCGAGGGACTGCGTTCCAAGCCCTGGGATGAGTTTGCTGTTGCGAACGCTCCCGTTATGGATTTCGTTTTTACCGTCTGCGATGACGCTGCTGGAGAAGTCTGTCCGGTATGGCCGGGGAAACCCATCACGGCCCATTGGGGCATTCCCGATCCGAGTAATGTTTCGGGAACCGATGCCGACCGGGAGCGAGCGTTCGTCTCGGCGTTCAAGGGTCTGAAGAATCGTATTTCCCTGCTTGTCGCATTGCCGCTGGCCAAGCTTGAGACTGCCAGTTTGGTGACGAAATTGCGCGACATTGGCACCGAGCCAACTGGCGTCACAATCTATCATAACCCGAATTGCGGCACATCGCGCAATACGCTTGCCCTGATCCGAAATGCGGGGATCGAGCCAACCATCATCGAATATCTCAAAACACCGCCATCGCGCGCCGAACTGGTCAGTCTGATCACGCGCATGGGGATCTCGGTTCGCGATCTCCTGCGGCGCAAGGGCACGCCCTATGATGAGCTTGGCCTCGATAATCCGGCCCTGAGCGATGACGACCTAATCGACGCCATGATGGCGCATCCAATCCTGATCAACCGGCCCATCGTCGTCACCCCGCTGGGTGCGGCACTCTGCCGTCCGTCCGAGGCAGTTCTGGACATCCTGCCCAACCCGCAGCGAGGCGCTTTCGTCAAAGAAGACGGCGAGAAGATCGTCGATGAATCCGGCAAGCGGATCGTCTGATGCTGGCGCTTCTGATTTTCGTTGTCACGCTCGTTTTTGTCATCTGGCAGCCTCGGGGGCTG
>NZ_JBDNXE010000032.1:0-36063 GCF_047721585.1 Gluconacetobacter sp. | reverse complement strand
AAAGAATGGCCGTGGTGACTGTCGGATATCGGGACTATGCTATGTCGATGTCGGATGCGACGGCGCTGATGGCGATTGCGCAACGCGCCAAGCAGGTCGAGCGTGACGATTTCCGCAGTCCGTTTTCACCGGTCGACGCCAACGGAGGTGAACCGTTCGTGCTGCATATGGAAATCGCGATGGTCCAGGCCAAGCGGTCGGTGATTCCCAAGAGTCACCGGCTGACATACGACGGTAAATAGGAGCTTTTCACGAATGGCGATCCGCCCCCCGCAACATATCGCATGGCTTGTGGAGCGCGTCGGTCAGGACGCGGCGCTGCAATTCATCGAATGCGCGGCGGGGCGAATCCTGTCTGTGCCGAAGGCGGCCACCGGTTCGCGGCTGGCGTCCCTGTATGGGGACGCCATTGCCGAGGCTCTGTCGGACCAATATGGTGGCAACAAATACGAGGTTCCGTCCGCTCGGGACTGGCGCATCCGGATATATGCGCTGATGGGGCTGACGAATGACGAGATCGCCCAGCGCGCGGGCGTGAGCAATTCGGGGGCGAGGAAGATCCTGGCCCGCGCCCAGACGGTTTCCGAACGTGCGGCGCGCATCGCACGGCGGTGCCGCCATTCCGACCCGGATCAGCTGCCTCTGTTCTGATCCCGGTGGCTGGGGTGGGAAACGTCTCACCTTAATGGCCCAGCTGCTGACCCATACGGTCGGCACATGCAGAGCAATTTCACGACAATCACCGACGGCACCGAGGCCCGCGAGGGCAAGTATTCGGGGCGGCGTGATGATCCGGGGAACTGGACGGGCGGCTGCGTGGGGCATGGCATGCTCGTGGGCAGCATGCGCGGCATTTCGGCGCCGACCATGGTGCGGTGGCTGCACGGCGATGTGCGGGCGGTGACGGTCGCAACCATGCAGGCCGTCACGCCGGAATTGTATCGCACGATCGCGGCGGCGTTCTACTGGCGTCCCCTTTCCTGCCAGAAGCTGCCGGCGGGGATCGACGCGATGGTGTTCGATTTCGGGTTTAACTCCGGAGTGCAGCGTTCCGCGCGCCTGTTGCAGGCGGCGATCGGACTGACCGGAGACGACGTTGACGGTGATATCGGCCCGCAAACTTTGCGTGTGCTGGCGGGATTGAAGCCGATTGCTATGGACGAATTCTCGTCCTGGGCATCGGCGCTGATCGGCAAGCTCTCCGTATGCCAGGAGGCTGAGTATCGGTCGTTTCGCGATTTCCGCGTGAACGGAAAAGGCTGGCTGGCACGCCTGGAATGGCGGCGTCAGCTGGCGCTGTCGTTGGCGCAGGCGCCGGGTGCCGCGCTCGCCCCATGACCTGTTTCGGTCATGCGGGCGCGCATGGTCGGGTTCCTGATCGGCGAGGACGCGGCGCCACCCTGGGGTATCCCTGATGTCCATCAAATGGTCTTCGTTCCTGCCGGGCCTGTTCGCCACGGCAAACACCGTCGCGGTTGCAACGGTGGCTGGCAAGCTGTCCGGCTACAACACGATCGCCCAGTCGGCGGTCAAGGCCGCCGTGACCACGGTCGATAACGGTATCGACCATCTGCGGTCCTCGTTCGACACGTTCCTTACCTCCAATCCGGTCGTCCAGTCCGCCGTCACCGAATTCGGGACGCTGGCGCAGACGGTCGGCCTGGACGTGCCGACCGAGGACCAGATCGTCACGCATGTGAAGGCGGCAATCTTCGATCTGGCCGGTTCCATCGTTCCGGCCTCGGTGCTGGCTTCGACGCCGGCCACGACCGTCGCCACGACCACGGCCGCCCCGGCGGCCTGATCCGTGGAGGCGATGATACCGGCCGGGACGGCAGCGCCGGTCCTGATGCCTGCCGTGCTGGTCCTGGGCGGGGTCGTCGTCATTCTGGGCATCCTGCTGACGTATGTGCGTCAGCAGGCGCTCCAGGAGCGGCATGGCGATCTTCATCAGCGCGTCACCAAACTGGAAGCGTCTGTCACCAGTATTGGTGAACGGTTTGACGGCCTGGACAGGACGCTTGAGGTGATCTGCCACGACGGCAAAGTCAACCGTGAGCTTCTGACACTGATTATTCGTGGGCACATGCCCGAGGGAAAAGACACATGTCCGTAGCATCGGTCGTGACTGAGGACCGGCGTCTGGTCATCCTGCGGTCGCTCAAGGAAATGGCCAATCATCAGCTGGGCGAAGACCTGATCCTGCGCGCGGTGCAGATGACCGGTCGCGATATCGATTTCGATCGTGCGCGCGGTGACCTCGAACATTTGGAGCGCGCAGGATGCGTCGGCATCGAGCGCCTGCCGCGTTCGGGAGGCCGGGAATTATGGCTGGTGCATCTGACACAGGACGGCCTGCGCGCGGCCGAGGGATTGCAGATCGTGCCGGGTGTCGCCCGGCGGACGATGTTCTGAGTCATGGGGAGGGCATCGTCAGTGGACAAGTTGCCGCCCGAGATCCGCGAGGAAATCAACCGGCTGCGCGACAAGGGGCACACGATCGACGAGATCGTCGCCAAATTGCGCGAACTGGATGTCGTGCATATCAGCCGATCGGCGGTCGGCCGCTACGTCAAGGCGCAGGCCAAGGTCGGAGAGCGCCTGCGCCGGACGCGGGTGATTTCCGAAGCCCTGATCCGCGAACGGGGATCTGAACCGCCTTCGCGGACTGCTCGCCTCAATATCGAGCTGATGCATACGGCGATCTTCGACATCTTTGGGCTGATCGAAGAGGGAAGCGAAGATGCCCTTGCGGATAAGCTGCGGGAAAACCCGAAGGCGATCCACGACATTGCCAAGGCCCTGGACCATCTTGGCCGAAGCGCGCGCAACGATCTGGATTACGAGCGCGAGCTTGAGGAGCGGATGGAGAAACGCCTGCGTCAGCAGGCCGAGAGCGCCGTGGCGGAGGTCGCCAAGCAGAAGGGCATTTCCGCCGACACTGTCAAAGCCTTCATGGAAGGCGCCTTCGGGGTGAAATCATGACAGAACTCGTGCCGTCCAGCGTCTTCCTGCAATACCAATCGGCCACGCTGGACGCGATCTGGAACCACAAGGTGGTGGTGGTCGAGAAATCTCGTCGAACCGGGCTTTCGTGGGCGGCGTCGTTCATTGCTGACCTGTTCGCCGGCATGGACCGGTCAGCCGGCGGCATGGACGTGTTCTACATGGGCTACAATCTGGAGATGGCGCGCGAGTTCATCGACTATTGCGCCGAGCATGCGTCCATTCTTCAGGGTGTCGCCGTCAAGGTTCAGGAAAGCCTGTTCCACGATCCGGACAAGCCGGAGAAAGACATCAAGGTCTTTCGCATGGATCTGGCGTCTGGCTTCAAGGTCCTGGCGCTGCCGTCCGTGCCGCGTGCATTGCGCGGCATGCAGGGGCTGGTGATCCTGGACGAGGCGGCGTTCCATGACGATCTGGCGGAACTGCTGAAGGCGGCGCTGGCACTGCTGATGTGGGGCGGAAAGGTGCTGATCATCAGCACCCATAATGGCGATACCAACCCGTTCAACGTGCTGGTGCAGGATATCCGGGCCGGCCGGAAGCCCTTCCGGCTTCTGCGCATCACTTTCGACGACGCACTGCGTGACGGGCTGTATCACAAGATCTGCGCCAAGGATGGCTCGACCTGGTCGGCGGAACGCGAGACGGCATGGCGGCAGGAAATCATCGATTTCTACGGTGACGCGGCCGACGAGGAATTGTTCTGCATCCCGTCGCCGTCCACTGGCAGCGCGATCCCGCTGGCCCTGATCGAGGCCCGCAGCACGCCCGTCCCCGTCCTGCGTTGGAGTTGCAAGACCGATTTCGCACTGCTGCCCGACAATGTGAGGGAAGCGGAAGCCCGGCGCTTCTGCGAGGTCGAGCTGCTGCCGCATCTGTTGGCGCTGGACCCGAAGACCCAGCATGCCCTGGGCAGTGATTTCGGGCGCAGCGGGGATCTGTCGGTGTTCTGGCCTCTGGCGATCGAGCGGAGTCTCCTGCGTCGCACGCCCTTCCTGGTCGAGTTGCGCAATGTGCCGTTCGAACAGCAGAAGCAGATTCTGTGGTTCATCCTGGACCGTCTGCACCTTCTGCGTGGCGTGAAGATGGACGCGCGCGGCAATGGCCAGTGGCTGGCCGAGGTGACCGTGCAGCGATACGGCGCGCGGGTAGAGGCCGTGATGCTGTCTGAAGCCTGGTATCGGGACAATATGCCGCAATTCAAGGCCGCATTCGAAGACGGAATGCTGACTGTCCCAGCCGATATGGAAGTCCATGACGATCTGCGGTCGTTGCAGATCGTGCGCGGCGTGATCCGTATTCCCGAGGGCCGTACGGCCGGCCGCGATGGCAAACGCCACGGCGACGCCGCCGTCGCCGGCGCCATGGCCTATGCCGCCAGTCGGGCCGATCCCGAAATCTACGAATACACGCCCGCGCCATCGCCTTTCGCGATTGAAGGGCGGCCGTCGGAGCGCGGCGGCTGGCCGATCGAGGACGAACTGGCGGCAGAGCGCGCCGGGGTGCGGATGGACAACATGGGATTGCGGGGAAGCATTTACTGATGAATTACGCGGCACCGATTGCGGCGGTTCTGGTGCTGGGCGGTCTGCTTGGCGGGGCTGTCTGGTTTTCCCGGCTGTCGGCCAAAGCGGAGAAGACGCGGAGCGAGGCACGGGATCTGGCTGACGCTAACGCCACCACGGCGACAGCAGTGGCCATGACCAACGCGGCTCTGAACGCCGCTCCGACCGATGCGGCGCTGGATGCGCGTCTTGAGGCGGGCACGGCGTGATGTTTCGCAAGATCAAAGAGTGGTGGCGCAACCGTGAGCCGATCCCGTTGGATGGGCATGGTGTGCGTCCCACGTCGCCCAGGCCGCTCCCCGTTAGGCTGAAAAGCGCGCGCGACGAGCCTGTCAGGCGCCGCGCACCCCGAAAAATCGTGATCGTGGTCACGCTGGTCTCTGGGTGCGCTCGTTCTCCGGCCCTGAAACCCGTCTGCCCGACTCTGATTACCTATTCAGCGGCCGATCAGAAGGCTCTCAAGACCGAATTGGATGCCCATCCCGAACTGACGGAAGTGCATCGCTGGCTGCGCGGCTATGTCGGCCTGCGCGACCAGTCGCGGCAATGCGCGGTGGCGCGATGAGCAGCCGGATCGCCAAGCGGGTGCGCCGGATCGTCGCGCGCCAGGTTGGATGCACGCATCGGGCGGTGTCGGTCGAGGCCGAACTGGACGCGATGGGGCTGGCGCAGATCGATCGTCTGGAGATCGTCCTGGACTGCCAGCGCCGGTTCGGCGTGTGCGTCGAGGGCGAATTCGACTGGCGGACAGTGGCCGACATTATCGCGTCCGTCCGGCATGGCGTGGATTTCCAGGAACGGGAGGCCGCGTGAGATGGCCGGATTGATCGATCAGTGGGGCAACCCCCTGGAGCCGAGCGTGCTGACCACGCCCGTCGCCACCCCGACCGTGGTGGGCATGCGGCCCGCGGTGACGCCGACCGCGCTGCTGCCCGGGTTGGACCCCGCGCGGCTGGGCATGCTGATGCGCGATGCCGACCAGGGCACGAGCTGGGCCTGGATGATGCTGGCCAGCGAGATCGAGCGGCGCGACCTGCACACGCTGGGGGTGCTGAACACCCGCAAGCGCGTCATTTCCCAGTTGCCGATCACGGTCGAGGCGGCGAGCCCGGACCCGGAACACGAAAAGCATGCCGCATTCATCCGTGAGTGGCTGAAGACCGGGGTGCTGAAACGCCGGCTCTATGACATGCTCGACGCCATCTCGAAGGGCTATTCGGTCCTGGAGATCGAATGGATTCTGGAGCCGGGGAACAACCGGCCCGGCAATCTGCTCTTTCGCCCCCAGAAATGGTTCGAGGTCGATTATCGGGATGGCGAGACGATCCTGATGCGCTCGCAGGATCTACCGCCCGCGACGTCGCCGATCGATGGCGCGCCGCCGGTGGCCGGGCTGGCGAACATTCCGCCCGAACGATTCCTGATCCATCGTCATCCGAGCTGGTCGGGCCTGACGATCGAGGCGGGCATGATGCGCGCGGTAGCGTGGGCAGTCATGTTCAAGATGTTCACGATGCGGGATTGGGCCGTGTTCGTGCAGAATTACGGGCTGCCCATGCGCGTCGGCCGCTATGGCCCCGGTTCGTCCGTCGAGGATCGTGAGGTGCTGTGGCGCGCGGTGACCGATATCGCGGGCGGCATGGCCGCCATCATTCCCCAGGGCATGGCAATCGAGTTCCCCGAGCCGAAATCGTCGATCGGTGGCGCCGACCTGCATGAACGGCGCCTGCGTTATCTGGACGAGCAGATCAGCAAGGCCGTTCTCGGGCAGACCGGCACGACGGACAGCAAGCAGGGAGCGCACGCCTCGTCGCAGACCCATCGGCTGGTCCAGGAGGATATCGAACGCTCCGATGCGGGGCTGGTCGCGGATACCGCCAACGAGCAGCTGATCGCCCGCATGATTGCCTTTACGTTCGGCGAGCAGCCGGGCGGATATCCTGTGATCAGCATCGGCCGTCCGGACGAAGCGCCGACCAAGGATGTCATCGACGCGATCCAGTGGGCCGGTCCGCAGGGCTTCAAGGTGCGTGCCGATGACCTGCGCGAGCGGCTGAACCTGAAGCCGCCGCAGCCGGACGATGAAATCGTGGGGGGCGTGCTTGCGCCTCCGCCACCCGTGCAGCCCCCGCATGATCTGCCAGCGACCGTCCGGCCGCCTCGGCAGGTGCCGGGCCGAGCCGCCGGCGCGACGATCCGGACGCCGCCCGCAGACGATTCCGCCGTGCATCTGCATACGCGGCTGGGCCGCGTGCTGGAGCGGCATGCACGGTCGGCCGGCCCGAACGTCATCCAGCTGATGACCGCGCGCACCGCGCAGGAGGCGTCGGCGGCGATGGACGGCATGATGGACACCGTGCGCGACGCCATGATGCACGCGACCGACATGGATGATCTCCAGCGGCGTCTGGAAGGATTGCATCTGTCGCCTGATGCGTTCGCCGATGCGATGGCGCAGGCGATGATCGTGGCCGAGCTGGTGGGCGAGTCCGAGATCCTGGACCAGGTGCGCGACGGGAAAGGTTCGAACAATGGCTGAAGCCCGTTCATTCGATGATGCTGTCACCATCGTCACGATGTTCCGTGAGGCGGCCGAGGCTGAACGGGAATCCGCAACCGCTGTCGGTCGCATCGGCGAAGCCTGCCTTGCGACGGTGCGTGAGGATCTGGCCCGGCGCATCCTGATCGCGTTACTGGGCGCGGAACCGGCACCAGATCTGGTCGATGCCTGACGGCGGCACAATCAGCGCAGTCGGCCTGCCGCCCCGCAAGGCGATCGCCTATTTCCGGCAGAAGGAAAACGTCAAGAGCGCCCATTGGGACGAGCTTTGGCAGGAAGCGCATGCGCGCGGCTTCACGGTCGCCGGCGCCGCCCAGGACGCGCTGCTGGCGGATTTCCGCACGGCGGTGGACAAGGCGCTCGAACAGGGCACGACGCTGGCCGAGTTCCGCAAGGATTTCGACCGCATCGTCGGCAAATATGGCTGGCAGTATCACGGCACGCCGGGCTGGCGTTCGGAGATCATCTATTCCACCAACCTGAGCACCGCCTATTCGGCCGGTCGGTATCGGCAGATGGTGACGCCCGAGGCGTTGGCCATCTATCCCTACTGGCGGTACCGGCACCACACCTGCCCGCACCCGCGACCGGAGCATGTCGCCTGGGACGGGCTGATCCTGCGTGCCGACGACCCGTGGTGGGATACCCACTACCCGCCCAATGGCTGGCGCTGCCATTGCACGGTCGAGGTGGTGTCGGAGCGCGACCTGACACGGAACGGCTGGACAGTGTCCGACAGTCCGGCAGTCGAGATGCGCGACTGGCGCAATCCGCGCACGGGCGTCGTCAGCCAGGTGCCGGCCGGGATTGATCCCGGCTTCGCCTACAATCCTGGAAAAGCCTGGGCGCAGCATGAGGCCACGCGGGCGGCGCCGGCATCGTCCTTTCCGCCGGGGCAGGATCTGGGGCCGCATCGGCCTGCCGCGCCCGCGCATCCGGAGCCCTCCCGGCCGGGCGTCTCACACCCGGCGCCGCTGTCGGACGCACAGAAGCGGCACGCGCAGGCGAGCGCCGTCACGTCGCTGCTCGATGCGCCTGTCGGCACCGTGGAGGCGGGCACGCTGCCGGAGGATGTCCGCCATGCCCTGGGCAGCGACACCGCGTCGGTGCGGCTATCCGGCGAGACGGTCGAGAAACAGCAGCACCATCACCCCGATCTGACCGAGGAGGATTATCGCGCGTTGCCGGAGGTGCTGGGCCGGCCGGACGTGGTCGCGCGGCAGAGCGATACGCACATCCTGCTGTTCCGGAAGCTGAAGGCGATTTATCGCGCCGTCATCAAGCGCACGCGCGACGGCGGCGAGAATTATCTGGTGTCGTTCCATCGGACCCGGCCCCATGCCGTGCAACAGGCGCTGGCGAAAGCCGAGATCCTGCGCGGCGTGATCGACGATCTGACGGATGCGGGGGAATGATGCGTGCCGGTGGGGCCTCCCGCAGAACCCCATGCGAGCCGTCCACGAGGGACGTCCTACGGCAGGGAGAATATCACCGTTTCTCCGGCACGCAGATGCAACATAGCCATTCCGGGGGGAAATTTCCACCATGGCGATGCTGACGATCACCGGCAGCACGACCCGCATGCGCACCGCCCTGCTGGGGATCGGGGCGATCGGGCGCAATCTGGAGCCCGTGCTGGAGGCCGCGTCGCTCGGCCTGGTCCGGAACGTGCATCAGCGGTTCGAGGCCGGAGAAGATCCGGACGGCCGAAAATGGGCCGATTACGCGCCGTTGAATCCTGTCTACGCCCTGACCAAGGAGGGACCGTCGATCCTGATCGGCATGGGCGGGTTTCGCTCCGGCCTGGCTGGAAGCATCACGGGCCAGGCGCGCGGGAATGTCCTGGTCATCGGATCGAACAAGATCTACGCCGCCGTGCATCAGTTCGGTGCGATCATTCAGCCCAAGGATGCGCGACAGCTTTCGTTCAGCATGGGCGGGCGCCTCTGGCACTTGGACAGCGTGGAAGTGCCGGCGCGTCCTTACCTCGGATTTTCGGAGCGCGACCACGAGACGGTGGTGGATGCGCTGGAGCTGTTCCTGGCCGCATCCATGCGCGGATGACACCTGCGGGTGCGGTCTGGCTTTTAAGAGGGCCGTAAGAGCGTTTAAGAGGGGGTAGCGCGGGCTTTCCCGTCTCGCCTGTCCGATTTACTGTCGGAGCGCCCCGCGCCGCTGTGCGGCGAAATTTCCGGGCATGTGATTTTCGGGGCCGGAGGGGTGGGAACCGTCTCACCTTAATCGTCGGTAGTCGATGTCCGACGATGCGTCCCGATGACGCTGCTCCATTTCCATACCATGCTGCCCGACAGCGATGCCAGTGATCCGCCCGCGTGGATTCACCTGCTGCCGACCGGTGCCTTCAAGGGGATCGACGGACGGGGGCCGTACCGTGTCGGGGACGCTTCCAGTCTGATCACCAACAGCATGCAGTCGGGTGGCGGCAAGCTGACCGTTGACGAGAATCATTCCACCGACCGGGCCATGGTCACGGGCGGCCCGGCGCCGGCCGTGGGCTATATCGTCGAGATGCAGGAGCGTCCCGACGGGATCTGGGGCCGCATGGACTGGACGCCGCCCGGTGTCCAGCTCTGGCGGAACCGCGCCTATCGCGGCGTATCCCCGGCCTTTGCCGCCGACCCGGACGGACGGGTCACGCGCCTGGCGCGTGCCTCGCTGACCAACACGCCGAACCTCAATCTCACATCGCTACACAGTCAGGAGCCGGGGATGACCCCAGAGCAACTCCGGACGGCGCTCGGCCTTGCGGCCACGGCGTCGGACGATGACGTCACGCGCGCGTTGGCCGCCGCCCGCGCTTCTCTTTCCCTGCACGGCCAGGTCGCGCAGGCGCTGGGGCTGGAGGCATCGGTCAGCGCCGAGGCCCTGGTCACCGGCCTGACGGCGCGGGTCGAAACCTCGACGCACAGCGCGTCGGCCGATGTCGCGGCACTGCGCACCGAGGTTACCGGCCTGCGCACCGAACTGTCGCGGCGCGATGCCACGGCCGCCCTGGACAAGGCGGCGCGGGAGGGCGCGGTGATCAGCCAGCCGCTCCAGGCGCGGCTGCTGTCGCTGCATATGGCCGACCCGGCCGCCGCCGAGGACATCATCGCGGGGCTGCCGCGCATGCCCGGCGCGCCGCACCTGCACACCATCCAGCCCGACGCGGCCCCGGCCGACGTCATCGACAGCATGGCCGCCGCCCTGGGCAACGACCCCAGCGCCGTTCGCTCCGCCATGCGCAAGGAGCCCGTCACCTGATGCTGACCGCCGATCGCACCCTCATGCGGCGGCGCACCGCGCTGCTCGCCGAATTCGCGGCGCCCGTCGCCGCCGGATGCGCCGTCTATCGCGGCTCGATTGCCGCTGTCTGCCAGGACGGCACGCTGGTCCAGGCCGGCGTTGCCGCGCCGCCGTCGCCGATCGTGGGCGTCCTGGGCATCGCCGCGCATCAGCAGATCAATCTGGCCAACGCGCCCTCGACCGACGGCTTCTACGGGCCGGGCATGGTGCATTGCGAACGCGGGGCCTGGGCGCTGCCGTTCGACGTGGCGCCTACCTGGGCGTCCCTGGACGCAGCTGTCTACGCGGTCGACGACGAGACCGTGTCGCTGACGCAGACCCCCGAGGGCGGAAGCGCCCGCGTCAAGGTGGGGACCCTGACCGGGTTCGACCTCGACGGCACCCCTTACGTTCAGATCTGAGGGATCAGACATGCCCGCCATTTCCCCCGCGAACCTTCAGGTTCTGAACGCCAACGTCAATCTGTCGTTCAACCGCTATCTCCAGGTCGCGCCATCGCATTACGCCGAGATCGCGATGGTCGTGTCGTCCAGCTCGCGCGAGAATTTCTATCCCCGGATGGATGAAATCCCCGGCCTGCGGCGATGGGCCGGCGATCGCGTCGTGCATCAGCTGTCGATGTCGAACTGGACGATCCCCAACGAGACGTTCGAAGAAACCATCTCGCTGAAGCGCGAGGATTTCGAGGACGATCAGTTCGGCATCTTCAACATCGCGATCCAGCAGCTGGGTTACAACGCCGGCGCGCTGCCCGACCTGCTGACCTTCGGGTTGCTGGAGAAGGGCACGACCACGCGCTGCTACGACGGGCAGAATTTCTTCGACACCGACCACGTCACCTATGACGGGTCCGGGAAGGAAGTCTCCTACAGCAACAATGCCGCGCCGGTCGGCACCGAGGTCGCCGGACCCGCGTGGTATCTGTTCGACCGGTCGCGGCCGCTGAAATCGATGATCTTCCAGAAGCGGCGGGATTTCGTGATTACCGCGAAGACGAACCTTTCCGACGGCAACGTCTTCAACCGGTCGGAATTCATCTGGGGTGTCGATGGGCGCTGTGCCGTAGGCTTCGGCATGTGGCAGCTGGCCTATCGCTCGACGCGCCCGCTGAACGGCACATCGTATGCGGCTGCCCGCGCGGCCATGGCGACCCTGCGCCGGATGGACGGCACGCCCTACGGCATCACCCCCGATCTGCTGATGGTGCCCAAGTCGCTCGAAGGTCAGGCGAACGCCCTGATGAAGAACGACCTGATCAGCACACTGAATGCGGACGGCACCACCTGGACCACCAGCGGCAACGAATGGAAAGGCACCGCGACGCCGATGGCCTGTCCGTATCTGTCGATGACCTGACGGCCGGATCGATGGCCGCCGCACCGCGCAGGCCCGGTGCCCCGAGGCGCCCGGCCAACAAGACCCCGCCCGCCCCGAACGTGGAGACCACCATGGCCGAAACCGGCAAAGAAGAATCGACCGTTTCCATTCTGTCCGCCGCTGGCGTGCGGAAGGTGGCGCCGGGATCGCTGATCGTCGTCAGCCGCCAGCCCGGCCAGCGCCGCGCGGGCGTCGCCCATCCGGCCGAGGCCGTTTATGCCGACGATCACTTCACGAAAGAGCAGCTGAAGCTGATGCGCGCCGATCCGATGCTCTGCCTGATCGAGGTCGGCTGATGGCCTACGCGGCGCTGACCGATCTCGTCGCCATGTATGGTGAGCGCGAGCTGATCGCCGCGACGACGGAAGAAGGCACGCCGCGCACCACGGTCGATGCCGACAAGGTCGCCAGGGCGCTGACCAATGCGTCGGACCTGATGGATACCTATCTGCTCCGCCGCTACGCGACGCCGGTCACGCCCCCCACGCCGACCCTGGTGGCGACCTGCTGCAAGATCGCCCGCGTGGATCTGAACTCGACCGGGGCCACGGTGCCGACCGACCAGATGCTGTCCGACCGCAAGGTCGCCATGGGTTGGCTGGAAGCGATCGCCGCTGGGCGCGCCACACTGGACGGCGCGGTCGCCGCGAACACGTCCGACAGTTTCAGCCGGATCGCGACGCGACCGGCCCCATATTGCCAGGGACGCCTGTAATCGATGCCGCGTTTTCCGCCCCGCCCTTTCCGGACCAGTTGCTGGCCGGTGGCCCGATCGGCGCCGCCTTCGACGCCATCCAGTTGCGGTTGCAGTCGGTGTTCGCGCCAAGTGTCTATTCGCATGTCGAGATCCCGCCCCGTGCCGGGCGGCAGATCTGGGACAAGTTGACCCGCACCATGCCGATGGTCGGACTGGGCTGGCTGTCCTGGACGGCTGCGCGCAATACCGGCGCCGAGTTTCGGGGCGATCTGGTGTTTCCGCTCTATCTGCTGACCCGCCAGTCGACGGTGCGGGGCATGTATGCCGGCGATACCGTGCTGCCTGGCGTGTGGGGAATGTCGGCGCTGGCGATTGCGGCGCTGCATGGCTGGACACTGCCCGGCGATATCGGCACCGCCCGCGTCCGCAATGCGTCCGTCGTCGCGGAAGCCGAGTGGGTGCCGGAAGGCACTGCCTTCGTGGCGCTGGACGTGACGGTGGAAGGTGTCGGTTTCGACGACCCGACCCTGATTGCGGAACTGGCCGACTTCCTGCGCCTGTCCGAGACCTTCACGGTCGACAACCTGGTGCGGCCCACCATCACAATTGAGCTTGGAGAGGATACATGACCATCCAGGTCGTGGTGGCGCCCGGTCGGGCGCCGAAAGACGCGCTCGGTCGCGATCTGCCCGCCGGCACCTTCGCCGTGAATGAAAAAGACCCGTTCTGGGCACGCCTGTTGCGTGACCGCGATCTGGTGCCGCCTCCCGCATCGAGCGGGAGTGCGGCGGCGACCGTCGCCCAGGCTGCTCCCGCCCAGGAGGTGAAGAAGTGAGCGACACCGTGAGCTTCAACGAGATCCCGTCGGGCCTGAACGTCCCCGGATCGGTCACCGAGATCCAGAATGTCCGCGCCGCGAACACGCTGGCCGGCATGCCGGTGCGCGTTCTGGTCCTCGGCCAGATGGGCGGCGGCACCGGCGCGCCCCTGACGCGCTACCCGATCCTGTCGGCCGCCCAGGCCGCCAATCTGTTCGGCGCCGGCAGCGCGCTGGCCCTGGCGGTGGCGGCGCATCTGGCGGCCAAGCCGTTCATGCAGCTCGACGCGATCGCGGTCGCGGCGCCGGCTGAGGCCACGGCCGCCAGCACCACGGTGACGTTCGCCGGCACCGCGACCAATGGCGCCACGGCCGCCATCGAGGTCGCCGGCGTGCGCGTGCCGCTGACCATCATTCCCACCATGGCGGTGGCCGACATGGCGGCGGCGCTGGCGGCCGTGTTCACGCCGTCCCTGACCGCGCAGACGGGTTGCACGGCGACGGCGGCGGCCGGCGTCGTCACCATCACGTCGCAGGAAAAGGGCGCGTTTGCGAACGACATCGACGTGCGGGTCAGCACTCTGGCCACCGACCAGGTGCCGGGCGTAACCCTGACGGTGGGTGCCGGCGGCATGACCGGGGGCACCTTGTCGCCGGATCTGACGCCGGCGCTGAATCTGGTGTCGAACGTCTGGTACACCGACATCGCCACCTGCCTGAACGATGCGCCCAATCTGGCGGCGCTGGCGACCGAGGGGACCCGCCGATACAACGCTCTGGTGAAGCGCGACGCCCATTTCTATTTCGGGTTTCGCGGCACCTATGGCGCGGCGATCGCGCTGTCGGCCGACCTCAACAGCGAATATCTGTCCGGACTAGCCGCCTCGGCGCCCCGCTGGTCGCCATGGGTGGCGGCGGCCGTGCTGTGCGCGATCGCGGCGGACTCGACCAACACCGACCCGGCCCGTGTGCTGCGCACGCTGGCACTGACCGGGCTGGAAGGTCTGGCGCCGGCCGATACGGATCTGTACGAGGACGCGCAGCGCAATGTGCTGCTGGCCAAGGGGTGGTCGACGTTCACGGTCGATTACGACAAGACGGTCGTGATCGAGCGCGTGGTCACGACCCAGCAGGTCGACCCGGTGTCCGGCATTGCCCTGACCTACCCGCAGGATATCCGCGTCCCGAAGGTGGGCACCCGGGTTCGCTATGAGTGGAACAGCTACGCCAATACGACGTGGCCCCGTGCCAAACTGGCGCCGGACAATTCGCCGCTGTCCACCAAGCCGGGTGTGGTGACGCCGAAAACCCTGCTCAATTCGTGGGTCGGCCAGTGCAAGCTCTATGAGCTGCAAGGCTGGATTCAGAACGTCGACACGCTCGGGCCGCAGGCCACGTTCGACATCAACGGCACCGACCCGAACCGCGTCGACAGCCAGTTGCCGATCCAGGTGATCGGTGCGCTGAACGTGCTGGCCAACGTCCTGCAACTGGAGTCCTGAGCCATGGCGCAATCCGTAGGTATTCTGCGCATCTGGTGGATGGGCACGCAGTATGACGTCATCAAGGGCAGTTCGCTGCGTCTGGCCGGTGCCCGCAACGTCACGCAGGTGGCTGGTTATTCGGCCCACCGCAGCCAAGAATTCCAGCCTGGAGAGGTGAAGGCGACGCCATTGCTGCTGCGTGGTCAGTCCCTGGCGACGTTCACGCCCAGTGCCGAAGGCGAATTGCAGGTGCAGGCGGACACCGGCCAGTCCTGGACCATTCCCGACGCATTCATTCTGGATGCGCCAACCATGACCGATGACGGCGGCAAAATGCCCATCACCTGGAACTTCTCCACCTATCAGGAACTGATCGGATGACACACGGACACCTGCCGCCTTTCTCCGTCTCGCATGATTCGGGCACGATCGATATGGGCTCGCCCGATCCGTTCACGCGGGCCGAGGCTCCGCCGGGCTATGAGGATTCGGAACTGCCCCCTGGTGCGCATTGGCTGGCCGATGGCCGGATCTATCTGAAGCTGCTGCGGCCCGTCATGCAGACCTTCGCGAACCAGACGGGACAGACGGAGAAGGTGACAGATCACCTGATCTTTCGTGAGCTGCTGGGCGCCGACCTGTTCGAGGCCGGCACGTTGCCGCGTGCGTCGCAGATGCGGGACCTGGCCTGTCGGTCGATGGGCAATGTCGGCCCGGTCGGCGAGGGCCTGTTGCGCAAGATGCCGGCCCGCGACATCGCGCGGGTCATGGCCGTCGTCATGGTTTTTACCGGAACTGGCCTGACGACTGGCCAGTAATTCTCGCCGCCATCGGTCATGAGCTGGGGTTCGGCGAAACCGAACTGATGCGCATGACCGGGCGGCGCATGCGCTTCTGGTCCTCGGCCGGATCGGAACTGGCCGAGCGCCGACGGCGAGAAGCCGAGTCCAAACGATAGGAACCGCCTGT
The DNA here is from genome assembly GCF_047721585.1 of Gluconacetobacter sp. Taxonomy (NCBI): domain Bacteria; kingdom Pseudomonadati; phylum Pseudomonadota; class Alphaproteobacteria; order Acetobacterales; family Acetobacteraceae; genus Gluconacetobacter; species Gluconacetobacter sp. Next base: position 20,282 of record NZ_JBDNXE010000032.1, on the reverse strand, counting down.
GTCTGGTCCTCTGGTCGCCGAATTTCATCTTGCAATGTTGGACGGGCTATCTGGCCCGACCGACAAGATGACTGCCGCGCTGGAGCGGTTCGACGCACAGATCCAGCGGTTGAACCGAACCCTCAACCCGTTTGAGGAAATGACCACCCCGATCGCGCGGGCCGAACGCGCGACCGAGGAATTGAATGCCGCCCTGGGCCAGACAGCCTCGACCGCGCGTGCCGCGACCGAGGGGCTGGAGATGATGGGCATGGGTGCCGAGGGCGTCGGCGCCGCCGCAACTGCCACCGAGGGGCTGAACGAGACGCTGGTCGGCACCGCTGCCGCCGCGCGTGAGGCGGCTTCAGGTCTGGGCGCTGTCGGCACGCAGGCCGAAGCATCCGTGACGCGCGCCATGTCGGCGATGGACCGCATTCGCGGTGGCATGGCGTGGATGCGTAATGGTCCGATCGGCACCTATGCGTCTGGCGTGCGCGGTGCCGTCGGGCGCTTCGGCGATTCCGTCCAGGAGGGCGTGGGGCGTGGATTCGGGGCTGCGATGACGGGCTTTGGCCTGATCGCTCCGATTCACGCTGCCGCCGAGTATGACAATACGCTGATGCATATTGGCATTGGCCTGGATATGCACGGGGCGCAGAACGATGCGTTCCGGGCATCTTTCGGCGACCAGATGAATGCGCTGGCGCGTGCGACCGGTCAGCGCAGTCTGGATCTGGTCGATGCCGCCGGTTTCTTCGGCCGGGAGGGCTATACCGGCGCCCGACTGAATACGATGATGCCCGTCGTCGCACATATCGCGACGGCGTATAACGCGAACCCCGAGGCTTCGGCGAAAACGGCCTTCGCGCTTCAGCACAATCTTGGCATCAGCGACAATGCAATTCAGGGCGCGCTCGCTTCGGCGGCGTTGGTCGGGAAAATTGCCGATCTGGATTTCGGACAGCTCGCACCGCTATTCCCGGATCTGGCGGTATCGGCAGCCGGGATCGGCGTTCATGGCCGCACTGGGGTGGATCATCTTCTGGCTGCCTTAGCGGTGTCTCGTAAGAGCGCTGGGTCACCTCATGGAGCCGTCGATAACGAGCGCGCGTTCATCGACGCGACATTCACGAATGCGGGCGCAATGAACTTCGCCAAGCTGGGCGTTGATATCCGGAAGCTCCGCAAGGACGCTGTGGCAAGAGGTCTTGATCCATTCGAGGCAACATTGGATGCGGTGGACCGAGTAACGCGCCGGGGCCACGACGATGCGGCCATGGCAACGCTGTTCCACAATGTCATGGACCGGACGTTCGCCACGGCGATCATGGCCCACATCACCCGCGATCCGGTAACGGGCGAACCCGGCTATCTCGACATCAAGAAGCGCCTTTCGCAGGCCGATCCTTCAATGGTGCAGAAGGATTTCAATACCGGGATCAATTCGACCCTGATCCGCCTTCAGGCATTCGAGGATGTGTTGGCGCAATTGGAGCGGCGGATCGGGACGGGCTTCGTGCCGATCATGAACGTCATGACCAAGGGATTGCAGGGCGTCGAGCGCGGTTTTGAATGGCTTGATAAGCATGTGCCGGGTGTCACGACAGCGATTGTCGGAACGGTTGGTGGTCTACTCGCTTTGGCGACCGTCCTGGGCGTCATCAGCGCCATTGCGGCGCCCGTGGGCGCGGCGTTCCTTTTAATCGGTTCGATCTTTGGTGCCACCGCCGCTGCGGCTGTTGCCATGGGGGTCGGCATCGCCGCTGCCGTGGTCGGGGTCGGACTTGTTCTGGCGGGCGCCGGCTATGTGATCTACCGGAATTGGACATCGATCAAAGCCAGTTTCATTTCGTTCGGCGGCTGGCTGTCGTCCTGGATTTCCGGAATTGGTGGTGCGATCGGCCGGTTCGGCACGGCCCTGGGCCACATGCTGATGACGGCCTTCCAGGCACCGTTCGCGGCGGTGATGCATGAGCTGCACGCGGTCGATGACTGGTTCGCCAGCAGCCGGGTCGGTCAGGTGGTGGGCCGGATGGTCGCGCCGACAGCGGCACCTGTCGGCGCGGTCGCGGCTGGGGGCGGTGGTGCCCAGGTGCATGTGCATGTCTCGCACGACCAGGGCCTGACGGTGCGGCCGGTGTCGGCCCATGGCGCGCGGGTGACGACCGGCCCTGACCGTGGGCACATGGTGGGACGCCCGTGAGCGGATCTCTGTCCCTGGGCACCGGCAGCGTCGGCAGCGGCACGCTGGGCAGTCAGCTTGGTCTGACGGGCGGCTTACTGGCCTCTTCGCTGGGATCGATCCTGGCGACGGCGGCTTGGCGCGGCGTCACATTCTACATGCCGAATTCCGAGGAGATCGTCGGGCGCCGGCTGTTGCAGCTCTTTTTCCCTGGTCGCGACCAATACAAGGTGCAGGATCTGGGCGCGCTGGAAGGGCCGATCCGGGTGCGCGGCCTGATCATCGGCGACGACTACGTGATCCGGGCCAAGCGGATGCGCAAGGCGTTGCTGGCGGCCGGGCCTGCCACGCTGGTGCATCCGTGGTGGGGCGAGATCCGTTGCCGGCTGCTGGAGCCGGGGCGGATCAGCTTCGCGGAGAACGAGATCCGGCTGGCGCGGTTCGAAGCGGTCTTCATCCGCGAACCGGTGACGCCCGGAAAATCCGGGTGGCTGTCGTCCGTCGTCGACACGTTGTCGAACCTGATGGAGAAGGCCGACGCGATGGTGGACAGCGCCGTTCTGACGGCCCGCGCGCTGCTGGCGCCGCTGGTGCTGCCTCTGGCGCTGGCGGGTTCGGTCAGTTCCATCATCAGTCAGGCGTCTGGCGTCTGGGACGCGCTGACCGGGTCGGCACCGCAGCCAGTGCAGTCGGCGGTCGCGGTGCCGCTGGCGACACTGTCCGCCGGCGTCGCGCCCCCCGCCAGTAATACCGACACCAGTTTCGCCGACGCGGTGACCGGCGCCCTGGCGGGCGTGCCTGCGGCGATCGCCAACGGCATCGGCACATCGAGCGGCGCGGCCGTCGCGCCCTCGGGGCAGGTCGCCAACGGGACGGATGACAGCACGACGATCGCGGCACCCACGGCGCTGGCCCTGCTGCTGACCGGTGCCCAGCAGCTCGGTGCCGGCGCACAGGCGATCGCGGCTGCGAACACGGCCTGGACGGGCGCGCTGACGCTCGGCCTTGTGGCGCGCGTGGTGACGATGGCCCAGGCGATCGTGGCGCAGGCATCGCAGACCTATGTCAGCCAGCAGGACGCCCTGGCATCGCGCGACCAGATGCTGGCGGCCCTGTCGGCTCTGTCGGCCGATATCACCTATGCGGTCAGTGCCGGCGCGGGCGTAGCCTCGGTGATGACCATGCTGGACGCGGTGCGTGCCGCCAGGGCGGCCGTGGTGGCGGACATTTCGTCCCGCCTCGGGCGCCTGCCGGCCGTGGTCGAACTGACGCTGCCGGCGCAGATCAGCGCCTGGCGCATCGCCTATGCCGTCGCCGGAGACGATCCGGCCGCCGTCCAGGCCACGTTCGACGATCTGGTTGCGCGGAATGGCCTGCGCCATCCGGCTCTGGCCGGTCCTGGCACGGTCGAGGTGCTGGAGGCGTCATCGTGAGCGATACCACTGTCGCCGTCGCAACCCGGCCGATGGTCGTGCGGGTCAATGGCCGCGTGCTGGGCACCTGGTCGGTGTGCCAGGTCGTGTTCGATCTGTCCTATATCTCGGGCTCGTTCCGGGTCGACCTGCTCGACGAGGCCCGCGCCGACGCGGCGCTGCAAACCGCCAGGACGGATTGGGCGCCGATCCGCAAGCGCATGCCGGTCAGCATCGATGTCGCGGGCGATACCGTCCTGAAGGGCTGGGTCGAGGATCTGCATCTCCACCTGGATGACAACGGAATCACCGCATCGATCGCCGGCCGAGACCCGACCGGGGATCTGGTGGATTGCTCGGCCAACCCGATGGGGCCGGCGGAATATCGCATGATATCGCTGGAAGACGCCGTGACCGCGATCTGCGCGCCGTTCGGCATCAGCGTGACCAAGGATTGCGACACCGGGGCACCATTCAACGTCGTCGCCATCGATCCAGGCGAGCCGGCCATGGCGACGATCGAGAAGCTGTGCCGGCAGCGTGGCGTGCTGGCGACGTCGAACGGTGTCGGCGGTCTGATCCTGACCCAGGCCGGCACCAGCCGCGCGCCCGAACCGCTGCGGATGCCCGGTAACGCCCGTGCGGTCGAGGTCGAGGAATCGTCGCGCGGCGAGTATTCGGACATCTGGGTCAAAGGCCAGTTTAATAGCCTCCTGAGACCCGCCAAAGCGACGCTTGACGCGACGGCGGCGCCGTTGAGCGCAACACCGGGTGCGCCGCCGGCAGCGCCGACCCACACCGCGCAGGAATCGCAGGCGATCGTGCGGTACGGGCATGCGGTGAATCCCGTCATGACCCGGTATCGCCCGCGCGTCTGGCTGGCGGCGACGCAGAGCGGCGGGTCGGTCGCAACCCAGCAGGCCACCGACCAGCCGCTGGACAGCACCGCGCGTGGGCTGACGGCCGATCCTGGGCCGGCGCCGGCCGCCTATCATGCCGCCAAGCGCAAGCCGCGCCGCAAGGCATCGAAACCCCGCACCGACGCCACGCCCTGGACGTTGCAGGACCAGGCCGATTGGCGGATGCGCACCACGCGGGCGGCCGGCGACCGGCGCACCTATCTGGTGCCGTCGCTGACGGCATCAACCGGCAAAAGATGGCTGGCCAACCAGCTGGTCGCGGTGACTGATCGCTATGCCGATATCGACCAGGACATGCTGATCGCGTCGGTGGCCTGGACGGCCAGCCAGGAGGGCTATCGCACCGATTGCGGCGTCGTCGATCCGGACGCCTACGACCTGACCGGTGACATGGACCACACCCATAACGGGCGCCGCAAGGCGGTCCATGTGCGCGCGATCGACGGCACCGCCGGATGAAGATGCTCGACGATCTGGCGATGGCCGTGCGGTCGCTCCTGGTGCGCGCGGTGGTGCTGGCGATCGACGACACTGGCGCCGAGCAGCAGGTGAGCATGCGCAGCCATTACGGCCATGACCGGTCCCGGGTGCCGGTCTACCAGCCGTTTGGGTTTTCCTCACACGCGCCGCTGGACGGTGCCATCGCCCCCATAATCCAGGTGGCGGGCGATGCGGCGGACCCACTGGCGCTGCCGCCCTATAATCCGTCGGTGGCGCGGTTCGGCGATCTCGGCGAGGGCGACACCGTCGCGTATGATGCCTGTGGCCAGCGCCTGCATTTTCACAATGGCAAGCTGGTCGAAATTCAGGCGACCTCGGAACTGCGGGTCGGCATTGGCGGCAAGACGGTGCTGGACATCACGGCCGACGGCGCGACATTGTCTGTCCCGCTGAACGCCACGGCCGGGATCACCACCACGACGGTCGAGGCATCGGAGGATGTGACAGCCGCCGGGGTCAGTCTGGCCCAGCATCTCCATCGCGGCGTGCAGCGGGGCGCCGACCAGTCCGGGACACCCATCGCAAGCTAGGACCGGTGGGGTGGGAAGCGTCTCACCTTAATCTCCGCCACGCCGATCCGGATGATGCCGGGCATGGCGCCCACATTTTCCAACGTCGGACTGGGGTATTCCCCGACCCTCGGCATGGTCGACCTTGTGGTCGGCGCGGCCGGGAATGGGCGTGGGCGCGTCGACCTCGACCAAACCGCCGCGACGTCGCTGCTGGTCGCCCTCGGGTCCGACCGGCGTGCCAATCCCGATGACCGGATTCCTGGCGGCCGTACAGACATTTTCGCAAAGCGCGGCTGGGTGTGCGACCCGCTGATGCCAGATGGCCAGCGCCTCGGCGCACGCACCTGGTTGCTGGAAGACGCCAAGCAGAACGAGGTCACCCGCGTGATGTGCGCGGACTACACGGCTGAGGCGGTCGAAAGCGTCGCAGATTATTTCGGCATCACGATCGACACCGCCGCCGCATGGATCGCTGCTGGCGTGTTGCAGGCGACCGTGACGACCGAAGGCACGACACTGGCCGTCCAGGTGCCGACCGCATGAGCGTGACGATCCCGCTGCCGGCCGACATCAAGGCGCGGATGGTCGCCAATCTACTGGGGCAGACCTTTACGGCCCTGGATGGCACCGTCGTCACGCCGGACGCGGCCAACCCGAACAGCTACGAGAATGTGTCGCTCTCGGTAACGGCGGAAGCCGCCTACGAGATCTATCTCTACATCAAGCTGTATATCGCTCGGGAGCTGATGCCGGATACGGCCATCGACTGGCTCCCGCGCCATGCCGCGCTGTGGAAGGTGCCGCGCCGGCAGGCGGTGTCCGCCACCGGCACCGTGGATATTGCCTGCTCCACGGCCGCCAGTATCCCGGCGGGAACAGAGCTGACGCTGGACGGATCGGTCCGCTGGAGCGTGACCGCGTCCGCCGACATCGCCGCCGGCGCGACAGTCACCGTGGCGGTCACGGCGGAAACGGCCGGCAGCAGCGGCAATATCGCCGCCGGCACCGCGCTGACCATGGTGTCGCCGATCGCCGGCGTCACCTCTGTTACCGTGTCCGGCACCGATGGTCTTTCCGGCGGCCTGGACCTGGAGGCGATCGAGGATTGGCGTGCCCGCATCGTTGCCGCCATCCGCGATCCAGAGGGCGCGGGCACCGAGGCGGATTACAAGCGCTGGGCGGCGGCAGGTGGCGCGGCTTATGCGGGCGTGTTGCCCGGCTGGCCGGGCTCGGCTGGTGTGGTGGTGGGCGTCGCAATGCCCGGACCGCGCGCAGCGACGGACGGTGAAGTCGCCGACGTTGCGTCGTACATCCAGACAAAGCGGCCCGTGACCGCCAAGGTTACGGTGCTGGCGTCGGAGTTGGTACCGGTACCGGTCCAGGTCGCGCTCAATCCAGATTCAGACACACTGCGCATTCTGGTGCAGGCGTCGCTGGCTGTCAGCTTCGCGGCCAATGCTGTGCTGGGCAGTTCTTTCTACAAGTCTGACATTGCCGGCGCGATTGCCTCGGTTGCGGGCGAACGCAGTTATCGCCTGCTGGCGCCGACGGATGATGTGCCGGTCGCAGGTCTCCAGCTGCTGGTGCTGGGCAACGTCGATTTCGTGAGTCCCTACGCCGCATGAGGACGGCGCGTCAGATCGCGGCCGAGCTGGCCAGTCTGTTCCCACCCGGCTGGGCGTGGGAGAGCATGCGCCGTCAGACCGGCAATATGTGGGTGATGCTCCAGCCGGTCGCCGACGCCTTCACCGAGATCGAGCTGTCGGCCGAGGCGCTGTTGCCGCAGATCGATCCCGGACAGGCCACCGATCTCCTGGCTGATTACGAGCGCATCCTGGGCACAGACTGCTGTGTAGGCTCGACAGTCGATTTGCCATTGGCCCAGCGGCAGGCAATCGCGCACGCGCGCTGGACCCAGCCGATGCTGCGTTCTCCGGCGGACTTCGTCGCCTATGCCGCGACGCTGGGATACGAGATTACGATCACAGAGTTCTCCCCCGCCTTCTTCGGGGATGCTTTCGGCGAACCGTTTGGTGGCGATGACTGGGATCACACCTGGCAGGTCTACGTTCCTCAGTTCGATATCGAATATGACGTCTTCGGCGGCGAGTTCGGCGACCCGTTCGCGTCGTGGGGAAAGACTGTTCTCCAATGCCAGCTGCTGGCTCGGAAGCCTGTCCACACAATTCTGATTTGGGCCTACGGGCCTGACGGTAATCCGGCCGTGGCAGACGCCTTCCGTGCCGATGTGAACACCGCAGCATGATGGACAATACCTGATGCAATACCTGATCGCTCCAGGGACGGTGCCGCTTGCCCAGGCGGATGTGACACCGCCGGCCGGGACACCGGGGTTTGCCACCAACGGTAATCCGGTGGCTGGCATACCCGCTACGCGGAACTATGCCTGGTTCATGAACATGCTCGCTTCGGAACTGGGGAAGCTTGTACTGGATGCCGGTGGCACCTTGGATGCGCTGAACTGGAGTCAGGTGTCATGGGCGGTCCAGGAATTCGTCGCGAATGAAGCTGCGCGCGCGGCCGCGGTCGAAAGCAACCTGCAATCGAGCAAGGCGCCGCTCGTCGCGCCCCAATTTTCCGTTGACGGCACCGATGTCCCGACCACGCCGACCCCGGACGGCTCGAACCCGCTCCAGATCGCCAATATCGGATCAGTTTTGGGCGCGCTGCTTAACGGCAAAGGGCTGAGCAATTCCCTGGGCGCCAACGGCTACCAGATCTTGCCCGGTGGCCTGATCGTCCAGTGGGGCAAGGCGGCCAGCGGTGCGAACGGCAACAGCAGCGTCGATTTTCCCATTCCGTACCCGCATGCCTGCTTCGGGGTCTGGCCGGTTGAGTCGAATGCCGGCGGTGCGTGGCCGAATCAGAACGTGACCTTACATGGCGTATCGAATGCCCCTCCTGCGAACCAGTTTGTGATGTATTCGATGCAATTCAATAACCCGAGCACGGGCATTTGGACCGGCGTCGCGGGGCTCGGATATTACTGGATTTCGCTGGGATATTGATCATGACGGACAGCGCGAACTATTATTTTTCCCCCGGCAAAAATGCCTTTTATCCCTCTGCCCTTCAGCCCCGATATGAGGCTGCCGGCACCTGGCCGGCGGACCTCGTCGCCGTTACGGACGACGCATTTGCGGAATTTGGCCTGGCGACGCCGCCGGCAGGGCAGATCAGAGGCGTGACCGCAGCCGGCGCGCCGTGCTGGGTCGCTGCTCCGGTTGTGGCGATCCCTCTGGTCCGGCTCGCCCAGCAGGCATTGGCGTCGGCGCGAGCGACCCTGTGGGCCGATTACGGATCACTGGGCGCGGCAGTCCCCGCTGAGTGGGTGACATATCAACGGGCGTTGCTGGCGATCGTCAGCGGTACGGACACCACCAGCACAGCCCTGCCATCCGCGCCTGGCTCGTAAGGGAGGCGGTAATGCGTCAGCTTTTTCCTCTGTCCGTCGCGCTGTTGGCGCTTGCCCCTCTGGGGGCCGTCGCCGCCACGCCGGGCGTGATTCAACCCGGTCAAGTCATGAGCGCCGACTGGTTCAACGGCGTTCGTTCGGCAGCCTTGGGCGCTCTTCAGGCCTCGACGGCGACGAATAGCTTAGGCCAGATTATTCTGCCATCCGTCGGCGACGTCTCTGGCGCGACGACGACGTGGGCTGGTTCGTCATCAGGCGGATCGCCACCATCAATCGCGAACGGGACGTTTCTGTCACCCACGATAGTCGGCGTCATGTCCCTGGGCGCAGACATCTACCCATCGGTATCAGGTGGCCAGTACTCCGTGCATTATGGCCCCGGCAGCATATGGCGACTATCATTCCAGCAGGATGGTAATCTCGTTGTCTATGATAGCGGTGGGGAATATATTTTCTCTATTGGCGGTAATGACAACGACATGATGGTCAACGTACCCGCTACATTTAGCGCGGCTGCCAAAGCTCAGACCCCCGCTGCCGGCGACAATTCGAACAACGTTGCCACAACGGCCGGCGTTCGAGCGGAAATCGCTACCGTCTACGCGGTCGCGACCTTGCCGACCGACGCACGCAGATACACGGGCGCGCAGGCTTATGTCACCGATGCGACGGCATGTTCGTTCAACGCTGCGCCCGTGGGTGGTGGGTCGAACTTCTGCCACGTGGTCTACACGGGCACGGCCTGGATGGAGATGTGACGACATGATGGGTCAAAAAATTCGGCTTTCCGCCAGCGTCGCAGCCGCGACCATGACCCTCTCATGGCCAGGATTGGCATCGGCCCAGACCGCGACAATGCAGCAGGTCGCCAACGCCGCATTTGGTGCTGTTCCGGGCGGGATGATCAACAAGGCATCGGGCGTCGCCGGGCTGGACAGTTCGGGGCGGGTCGTGTCGCCGATCGCGGCGGATCTGACAGCAGGGACATTGGTACCGCCTGGATCTGGGGGCAGCTCCAAAAGTCTCGTGTCGGTATTAGGACCAGTATACAGGCAGATTTCACTCCTATCGTACGGGGCGAAATGCGACGGCACGACTGACGACACGGCGGCGATCAATGCGTGGCTCGCCAATGCGACGGACGCCGGCAATGGACCCCCGGCCAATGTCGAGCTGGTCGCGCCGGCCGGTATCTGCGTTTTTACCTCGACACTGCACAATCCAGCAGCACAGCAGGCGGGCAACGTCACGCTGGCGGGCGCCGGGGTCGGGGCGACGACGTTCCTGTACGAGGGCACATCCACGACCATCGACTTGATCAATATCGGAGATGGGGCAAACCCTCAGTTCAACTGGTCGATCCGGTCATTCAAGGTGCAGTCGGCGACGAAAATGACGGCGGGCACGGCGCTGCATATTCGGGGTTTGGTGCGGTCGAGCATCGGTGACGTCGTGCTGGACGGTCAGGACGGTAACGGCAACCTGTGGAACGGTTTATGGCTGGACCAGGTAGATTCGATCATGTCGTGGGGCAATAACTTCGCGACCGGCCAGAATGATGCGATCCGCCTAAATGGCGGCCCTCTGGGGGCGGCCGATTTCGGCATGATGGGATGGAAGGTTTCGTCCCCCAACGGTTACCCCGCGCCCGCTGTTGGCGTCCACATCGGCGGCGGATTTGGGGGCTTTAACTGTGACGGCGGGTCGGACATCATCGGCAACACGATCGGCGTCCTAATCGACAATGCGCTCTATAGCGTGACAAACCGCGAATTTGCGTTCGGCCCAATGTGCGGGATCGACAGTTCCAAAAATATCGGCGTCAAGATCAACGACACTCTGAGCCATTCGGGCGATCTGTATGTCAATTTCTCCGGAGGGTGGATCGCCTCCTCGGGCACCAACAATCTGGAGATCGAGACGGGCATCAACGGCCATCTGATCTTTTCAGGCGGCACCATTTTCAACGCCCTGGGCAATGGCGTCTACGATCTCTCTAATATGGTGCAGTCCTATTCTGGTGTGCAGTTCCGACAGAACGGACGCGGGTCTTCCGGCGGCTATGGGTTCTCCAAGGCAGGGGGGACAAACAGCATCATGCTGGTTGGCAATAATTTCGAAGGGAACACGTCCGGAGCGACCTCTGGCGTAACCCAGGTGATCGCCCCTTATGCCAACGGGAGCGGGGGCGCCGTGATGGGCGCGCGCATCGCCCTCACGCCGGACGGATCGGGCAATTCGGCTCTCATTCCGGCAACGGCAGACGGGACTACGAACGAGGGCTCGTCCTTGTCGTGGCATCAGACGGGCGGCCTCGTGGACAAACTGTATGTCGGAAATACCAACACAAACCCGACCGTCGCGCTCAGCACGGCCGCTGCCTGGACGACCGATACCACAAAATGCGGCTCGATCAGCGGGTCGACGGGGTGTGCGATCCTCTACAATTCGTCTGGTGCCGCTCGTTACCTCCCGGTGTTCGGCAACTAGATCGTAGCAGGGCGCATATGATCGATCTCCTGGCCCTCTGGTCGACCTATGGTGGCGCGGCGACTACCGTGATCGGTGGCGTCGGCGGTTGGTATGCCAATATGGCGCGGTTGCGCTTGGGGCGTGACCGTGCGGCGCTGTCTGCCGGGCAGCAAGCGCTGGGCATACTTGAGCGGTCAACCCAGCGAGACGCACGGATGGACGCGCTGCTACGCGACCTGACGGATCGTGTTGCCGATCTGATGCGCCAGCGTTGGCAGTCGGACGACGCGTTGCAGGATCTCTACGCTCAGGCGATTTCGGCACGCCTGACAATCCAGGAGTTGGATGCCCAGGCCGGACGGCCGCCTCGGCCATTTCCGCCCTTGCCGCCCTATCCCTATCCTCGGATCGAACGGGCGGCGTCGATGGATGATGCGACGGCAGCGAGGGGCGCTAAACCAGATACAGCCACGCCGGATGCGGGCGACGCAGAGATTTTAGGGGAGGAGCCCGACCATGCCGGAGGAGGATGACGCCCAAGAGCTGTTGGGAGCCATAGAAGATGTGATGGTGGACATCGGGCACTGCAACTGCCTGGATGATGCCTACGACAGCGGGGCCATGGAGCGTCTGGAACGCGTTCTGGTGCGATTAGGAGTACAAGAGCGGATCGACGCTCGCATCCTCTCTGGTAGGTGCCGGACCAACGCGGTCTTCGCGCGTCATATGGTGACGATTCCCGCCCCAAAAGACGTCGCTTAGGCTGCTCTCAGACGACGTTTCGATCCCTAAAAATGGGTTCCAATCCGTCTGTCCCGAAGTTCCAAACCACATGGCGCGCTTCAACCGTGGTCAGGCCGAACAGGGCGTCGTCGGAGGCATCCATGTCGGTCATGACCTGTTTCTCCATGACGCCCGGTTGCGGAGTGCGGCGATAAAATTTTCATCGGAAGTGCTGTTACAGCGGTGACGTTGTAGCCAGTTCTCGACATCCTGCCGGGCGTAGAGGACACGAGTGCCGATTTTCAGGAACGGTGGCCCGTCGCCGATGCAGCGGTATTTTTCCAGGGTGCGGATGGAGACGCCGATCAGATCGGCGGCCTCGCCACTACGCAGATAGGGGCGCTGGATACGGGCCGGTGCGGTCAGGGTGCGCGGGGGCGTCTGTGTTGCCGGGGCCGGGGGCTGTTCCGGCTTTGGTCCGGGTCTCGTGGTCATGGGAACCTCCCTTGTCGATGCGGTCCGCTTCGGGGGTGAAGCGGTGCCGGTAAGGGGAGGCTGACGGGAAAAATGCTGTCTGGGAGTGGAGGATATGACGTGCGCGAATTTCTCCACCCTCAAAGCGCGGGTAGGCGTAGGGAAGCGTCTGGAAATGCTCGGTGATTGTGCGCCTTCGGCGAAATCCTGATATGCGGCCTGAAAGGTCGCTTCCGCTCGCGACGCGGGAGCGTCGCGTTGTCAGGGCACAAGAGAGCTTGAGGTCAGACCGGTTATTCGGGCCGGTAAGGAAGAAAGATGCGAGCCGGGCTTGCCTGGCGAGCGCCGCCCGCGCGGGCCATCGGGCCGCGCGTCCCCGCCGCCGATCCGCCAGGATCGGCGCGCGGCTATTCCGCAGTGGATAAGAAGCCGGAAAGGGAGAAAGCGGAGGCTTACGCCGCCCGCCTCTCGCCCCAGTAAGCCAGCCGCCGGGAGGCCGTGGCCGCATGGGCTTCGTCCAGTTCCATGCCCAGCCAGTCGCGGGCAAGATGCTGCGCCGCCACCAGGGACGAACCGGACCCCGCGAACGGGTCCAGCACCAGCCCACCGGGTGGGCAGAAGGTGTGAACGAGGGGCAGCAACGCCGCAACCGGCTTCTGCGTCGGGTGCATCCTGTTGCCGCTATAGGGCATGTCGATCACGTCCGGGATGGGCTGCCGGGGTAATTTCGCGTCGCCCTTGGCCAGCAGGTAAGCCGCCTCATGGGTGTAGCGGACGAAACGCGCCGATGACGCATAGGACTTCCGGAAAATGATGTGCCCAACGGGCCGGAACCCCGCCGCTTTCCATGCCGCCATGAACAGGTCAATCCGGTTCCAGGCATAGAAGGACACGGCAAAACGGCCGTCTTTCAGAACGCGGTGCATCTGGTTGAATGCGGGCCGGAGCCATGCGGCGTTGTCGTCATTGCGCACTGTTCGTCCGTCCCGGCCCCGGTAGTTCACCAGATAAGGCGGGTCGGTAAGGATAAAATCCACGCTCCCGCGCGGCATCGCCCGCATGAGGGCAACACTATCGCCCTGAAGGATTACATTACGGAAGGCCCCTTTTGCATTGTCGGTCATGTCCCTGATTCCTTTGCCGGTATCATCGCCGGGGGAAGCACCCCTGCGTGCTTCCCGGAGGCGGGTGACCGCGCGGGAGAGTTGGGGACAAATGACGGCGGGAGTGGCCGGGTTGCGCGCCAGCGGGGCAACGCCCTGCGCCGTCGCGCGGCCCTGCCGCTCTGTAGGCGGCGTTTGGGGGAAGGGAGGCGAAGGGCCTTCCTTCCCCTTTTTCCTCTCTGCGGGAGAGTATGCTGCTTGTCAGCTAAGGGGGGATTGTGTTGAAAAAGTCCCGCTGGAGCTTCCACTCAACATTTGGTTCGATATCATAACGTATAGAACGCTGTAATCATGGGAAATTTTCATTCCTAATTGCATACAAAATCCTGAACGGACACCTCAACCTGACTTTTTCAACACAATCGGGGGCAGCGGAAGGTCCGTTACACGACATAGGCTTGCCAGAGCTGTCCATTGCTTGCAGGCACCGATATCAGTTTCGACCTCCATTCGCCCGAATAACCTGACCGCTGATCCAACTGCTTTCGGGACCAGCGAGAAAAGAGACGATCCGTGCAATGTCGTCAGGCTCACCCAGGCGACCCATAGGAATGTCTGCTGTGATACGCTGAATTATTTCCTCTGATCGTCCAGCCAGGAAAAGATCGGTTCCTACCGGACCAGGTGAGACAGCATTGACCGTGATTTGCCGGTTGCCAACTTCTTTTGCCAAAACACGTGTCATAGTTTCAACAGCTGCTTTTGTAGCAGCATATACGCCATGCACAGGCATGTATGTCCCAACAATACTTGTTGAGAGGCTTATGATCCTACCACCGTCACGCACACGGTTTGCGCCTTCGCGGAGCCCGTAAAACGCACCAAAAACATTTATTTTCATCTGAGCGTTGAAGTCTTCGTCCGACACGCTCGCAATCGGGGCGACCTTGAGGATCCCAGCGTTGTTGACCAGGACATCGACGAGTCCGTACTCGTGCTCGGCGACGTCGAACAGATGCCGGATCCCGTGAGGCTCTGAGACATCGGCCTGAACCGCCATTGCCATGCCACCGGCTTCCTCGATCCGGGCAACAACGCGTTTTGCCGCCTCTGAGTCCGACAGGTAATTTATGATCGTGCAAAATCCATCCATTGCCAGACGGTGCGCAAGTGCTGCCCCAATCCCACGCGACGCGCCGGTCACGATAGCGATGCGTTTTTCGCTTGTCATGATGGTTCCTTTTTCAGCGGAATCTAAACGGTGATGACGTCACGGTCATAGTTCTTCGCATATGCGTCCTCGACGCCCGGAAGAATCTCGACGATGCTGAACCACCGGTCCCAGAAGGGGGTCTCGCGCAATTCCTCGACCAGCATTTCGTAAGAATGGTGATCCTTGGCTTCCCACATCCACAGGTCCGTGACACGCGCCGAGTAAAACTCGATATCGAAGAAGCGCATGGCGACAGAACTGCGGTATTTTTCCAAAATGGGCGTGAGATGTTCACGTGCGAGTTGATTGCGTCGCTCGACGGTAAAGCCGAGCCATTCGGGGGTTGTCTTGACGAGCATGAAAATCGTGATCGCCGGATCGAAATCCAGATTGTGTTTCGTCATGAAGCATTCTTTCTTAGTCGAGTTGATTGCGTTAGAATGTGAGCTTTCGCTCATATTGACTACTCGCATTGATGCCCATGCCCGAAACGCTCTCTCCATCTTCCCGAAAGCCCAGGAAAAGCCCCACGCAGGCACGATCGCTCGCAACCGTCGAGGCGATTATCGAGGCGGCGGCTCGCATTCTTGAAGCAACCGGCACGGAACGGTTTTCAACCAATGCCGTCGCTGAGCGTGCCGGCGTCAGCATCGGTTCGCTTTATCAATACTTTCCCAGCAAGCAGGCACTCCTGTGGGCATTGATTGATCGGGAGACGTCACGCCTGATCAGAGACGCAACTCGCGCTCTGGATGCGCCCACCGGTGAAGCTGCTCTGGATATTCTGGTGGAGGCAACGGTTGCGCATCAGTTGCGGCGCCCGAAGCTCGCACTCCTCCTCGATCAGGAGGAAGCGCGCCTCCCGACGGATGCGGACCTTCAGCGCGTTGCTGGCCAGTTTCTGGATTTGGTGGCCAAGACCTTGCAGCGTCTGGGCACTTCCGGGACGTCCGATCATCAGGAAGAAGCGCGTGACGTGGCAGCCATCATCAAAGGCATGATAGATGCCGCCGGTGCCTTCGGCGAGACCGACCCGGTTCGTCTGGCCAGGCGCGTTCTTAGGGCTGTAAACGGGTATCTTCTTCATTAGCAGCTTCCACCCAAAGTCCCGAATATGCGCCACTTTAGGCACGACGTTCCGGATGGGGGGGAAGTCGAAGGTCGGCTTCCAGAGAGCGATTCAGATGGAGAGTTCGAAAAACCCTCTTTTTCAACCGACCAAGAATCATGAACCATTGATATTCTTATGTACTAAAAGTGCTTAAGAAGGGTCTTTCGAACCATCCAATTCTATAGGGAATCTAGAGTTCCGCCATTTCCTATCTGTTCCGGATCTATTGTGACAATTCGGCCGCTCTCTTCCATGATTACCTGAAGATCCATTGGCATTTTTTTCTTTGCAGCTTCCGATATTTCCCTCCAAGCTGCGTCATATAAGTTTTTGAGAGTAGGTTTTAGGGACACAATTTTTCTTATGGAACCAATTCCAGTCTTTGCTTTGTACGGTCCTGCACCTGAAATATGTTCTACTATTATTGCAGCAGCCTCCCTTGGGGTTCCAAGGTGATCTTGAATTCTTATGCTTTCATCGCATGTATCTGGAACATCGTAGCCAAGTGAACGCAACTCCTCATAATTCCGTAATTCGTTGTTTAGTTTTTGAAGAAGAACATCGACACAACAATCTTCGTCTTCATATGCGAGCAAGACGCCATATTGTGGATAGTTTACAGATCTGTAGTAAGTCTTCCATTTTGAGGGATAAAGATGATCATCTCCACCACGCTTTGATGATAGGTCAATGATATCCTCCCTTACTCCGTTGGATACAAGCTCATCGATAAAATCCTTCATGAATAAATCCCCAATTCCTCTAGCGCGAATGTTTTCTTGGACAGCTTCAGAACCGATCATACAGTCCCAAAATTAATACTCAATGCTATCTGCTCAGTAGCACGAACTTCCACATTGCGGAGCATGCAGAGTGCTCTAAGGCGACTCGGCCCGGTAATCGACAGCAGTCTTCACTCATACTTTAGACGATCACGCTCGGTGGTTAACGCCCCATAGTAATAACGGAAAATCGCCTCCTCGTTGCCGAGCAACGGCGTTGTTTGCGGAAAAAAGTCGGGTTTCGGGAAATTCTCCCAACCGCGTCGATGTCCGACATGACGGCGAAAGCGGTCTTGTCTGGCAGTAGTGGGCGGAATCAACGCCGCCTGAGGGGAGGGGGGCAATTTCACTCGGACCTAAGCTGGGCGGACATGATGTCTGTGTGAGGAAAATCTTCGCCCTTGAAGAGGAGCGGGGCATCGTGAGCGCGAGCCAGGGCATAGCTGGCACAATCGCCGAAGTTCAAACCCGCCGGATGTCGCCCTTTGCCGAAACGTAGGAAAGCGTCGCGGGCGATCCGCTCCTGGTCCGCATCCTGTGGCACGATCTCGATGGCGGCCGTTTCGATCAGGTCGTCGAGGCCCCGCCACGCGCTCTCGTCACCGACCTTGCCCGCCAGCACCATGCTCGTCTCCAGCAGGCTGACGGCAGAGAGCGGGCAGCGATCGGTTTCGGCAATGATACGCAGGAACGCGTCGGCTTCGTCCTCACGGCGCAGGGCGGCCACCAGCGCCGACGTGTCGAGCACGATCACGCGGGCAGGCCGTTCTCGTCATAGAGATCATGGTCGGTCAGGATGTCGTGGCCCTTCAACCGTTCGGCGCTGCGCAGACTGATGACGCGTAGATCGGCAAAGAGCCGGTCCGCCTGGGCACGGGGCGCGTTGCGGCGACGCACGCCATAGGGGATGAATTCCGCGCCCGCCAGCTCCAGTGCCCGGCAGACTCCAGCCAGCACGATCGGCGTTACCTGTTTCGCACCGCTCTCGCTTTCCAGGCGGCGAATAGTCACGACGGAGACGTGGGCGCGGCGTGCCAGTTCGTCTTGCGGCAGATGCAGCAAGGCACGGGCAGCGCGGATCTGGTCGGGCGTCACATTCATGAAGAAAATGTATCTCAATGAGCGGATTCGTTCAACAGAGGAGCAGGCGCTTCTCTGCCGAATGGACCCTTGTGGATGCTGTCTGTTTCCTTCATCGGAGCGGCGAGGGCGGAGGCAACGGCGTCCGCGACCTTGTTTGCGGCCTCGCGGACAGGATCGGTCTTGAGATGGGCGTACCGTGCCGTGGTCTGCACCTGTGTGTGGCCCAATAACCGCCCGATCATGGTCAGGTCCGCGCCAAGCTGAAGCGCGTCGGAGGCGAAGGAGTGTCGGAGATCGTGAAGGCGGAGCGTGTTCAGCCCGGCCTTGGCCCGAAGCCGCCGCCACGGACGCTGAATGTCCGTCAGGTGCTGTCCTTCGACCTTCCCAGTGATGACATACGGATTACTCTCGATCCGGGGAATATCCGCCAGCACGTCCAGCGCCGCTTTGCCGACGGGCACGACCTTGGCCCCGGTCTTGGAATCCGGCAGGCGCAGCACGCTAGCCCGGAAGTCCACATACTCCCATTTCAGCGTTTGGATTTCCCCAAGGCGGCACCCGGTCAACAGCAGCAGCCGAATGCAGGTCGCTGCTTCCGGCTCACCGTCTGCTTCCCGAAGCACCTTGCCCAGTCGGGCCAGTTCCTCGGGTGTCAGGTAACGCTCCCGCTTCACTTCCTTGTAGCGTTTGACCTTCCAGCACGGATTGATCCCGTCTGTTCTTACGCCCCAGGTGTCGGCCAGGGTGAACATGATGGATAGCACGCCGAGCACGCGATTGGCCTGATAGGGTGTCTCCTTGAGGGACTGGTGCAGTTCGACGACATCGGCGCGGGTCACATCGATGACCTTGAGAGTTCCCAGCTTCGGGCTGATGAACAGGTCAACACAGCGACGATATTCGTACTGGGTCGAGGGCTTGCAGTGCGAGACGACGTGTTCGTCAAGGAACCGCTTGCCAAACTCCTTCATGGTCGCGGCGGCGCGGAGCCGGTCGCGCTGCGCGCCGGGATCGCCGCCCAGCCGGACAGCGGACAGATGCTTCATGGCCTCTGTGCGGGCCTGATCCGGGGTGAGGGGACCATGTGGCCCGATATTGACGCGGCGGATGCGTCCGCCCGCGCGGAACTGGGCGAGGTAGATTTTCCGCCCTGAGGGATGAACCCTCAGACCGAAGCCCCGAAGCTCGTCATCCCAGAGGAAATATTCCTTACCGGTTCTGGCGGCGGCCTCGACGGAACGTTTGGTGATCTTGACCATGGGACATCCTCCCCCGGTTGGAGTCACTGGAATCAAATAGGAATCATTTGGGAGTGAAAACAGGCGATTCCAGTCGGGGGAGAGTGTAGCAGAAGACGAGTAAGATCTTAAGAAAAACAGCCATTTATCGTAGAAAAATCGGCTCTGTGCGGTAATTATGTAAGTATTAGACTGGAACTCATAACCTGAAGGTCATATGTTCAAATCCTATCCCCGCAACCACACGCTAAGTGTCTGAAAAGACAGAAGAAAAGCCACCCTCAAGGGTGGCTTTTTTTGTGCCCGGAATGCGGCGCAGGATGCACATAGGATGCAAATGGGAGCGAAAGCGCAGCGTAGTTAGCGCACAAAATGGGACATTATCACGATAGCGTGATGGCCGTTCCAAGCCTCGCTGCTCAGTGAAAATGGCGCGATCTGACGACTCGGCTCTCTAGAGAACGCGAAGCTGAAGTGACTCCTGGCGGAGAGCGTGATGGACGTCTCGACGCTGAAGGAACTGCTGGCAAAAAACTCGTGCCCCCCGGCTTGTGGCGGGAGGCCGCGACTTGGGCGATTACGGAGCGGGATTACTCGCAGCGATGGGCCTGCCAGCTAATCGGCATCGATCCGAAGACCTGGCGCTATGCGTCACGGCGTCCGGCCGAAGAGGCCGCGCGGGTGGGCATCTTGTTGCGCAGTTGCATGCCCAACTCCTTGTAACGACGATAGATCCGCTTCGGGTTTACCGCCCAGCCATCCCGCTGCAGCAGGATATGAACGCGGCGATAGCCATAGCGCACACGGGTTGCGCAGATATCCCGGATCCGCCGGGTCAGTTCGGTCTGCGTGCCACGCTTCGACTTGTAGACATAGAGGGAAGGATCGATCTGCAACACCGCACAGGCGCGCCGTGTCAAGATCTTCCATTCCCCCTGAAGCTGGTCCACGAGTTCGCGCACGCCTCAGAGCTTTATTATAAATGCTTCATGTATCGCGTGGAACAACCTCTTCGCACTTTTCAAAACCATCCGTTTCATTGATTTTCAAAAAATGGCTACGTAAAGGCCAAACGTGATAGTTTTTGGTATTATATACAAATTCTAAATAATAGACATTCCATTTTATATAATATAAAATC
>NZ_JBDNXE010000031.1:0-36447 GCF_047721585.1 Gluconacetobacter sp. | reverse complement strand
CGCAGCCTGCTGGCCAGATCGGGCAGGATGACCGGCCAGCGCGCCGGTGGCGTGGGGCCGCCCCGCCCGCCCGCCCGGGGGTCCCGGCCCCCCGCCCAAGGCCGGGCCGGAACGGTTTTCATGTGGCGTCCGTCAGTTCCGCCAGCAGGTCCAGCGCCTGTCGGGCGGCCTGTCGGCGGATGGTTTCCCGATCGCCGGTGAAGTGGCGGGAGACGGTGCTGCCTTCGCCGTCGCGGCGAATGGCCCCGAACCAGACCAGCCCGACCGGTTTTTCCGCCGAACCGCCGCCGGGGCCGGCAATGCCGGTAATGGAGACCGCGAGATCGGCATCCGGTGCGTGAGCCAGCGCCCCCCGCGCCATGGAGGCCGCGACTTCGGCGCTGACCGCCCCGTGGCGGGCCAGCAGTGCCGGCGGGACGCCAAGCAGCGCGGTTTTCATCGCGTTCGAATAGGTGACGAATCCGCCTTCGACCGTCTCGGATGATCCGGCGTGATGGGTCAGTGCGGCGGCGACCAGTCCGCCGGTGCAGCTTTCAGCGGTGACGGCCCGCACGCCGGCGCGGCGCATCCGGTCCAGCACATCCGCCGCCTGGGCCAAGACTGTTTCGTTCAACATGGACATCATGAGGCACCTCACGAGGTTTTCAGGCCATGACGATCAGCATCCGCGCGGTTGCGAGAAGCAGGGCCGCGATGATGCCGGCCACGATATCGTCGCCCATGATGCCGATCGCGTCATGCCGCCGGTCGAACCAGCCGACGGGACCGGGCTTGGTGATGTCGAACAGCCTGAACAGCGCGAAAGCGAGCAACAGCCAGAGGATATCGAGCCGGTCGAGCCATAGCGGGTCCACCGGCATGGGACCGAACGTCAACGGAAACATCGCGATCCACATACCCGCGACTTCGTCGATCACGATCCACTGATGGTCCTCGCCGTCGCTGACCCGCGCCGTCGCCCCATAGCCGATCGCACAGCAGAGCAGGATCGCCACGCCCATGACGACAGGGTGGGGCAGGAACAGCAAGCCGAAGACGAGCGCCGCCAGGGAACCGACCGTCCCCGGTGCGACGGGCGAAAAGCCGCAGCCGCCGAAACTGGCGACAAGGCGGGCAGGGGTCATGGCGGTGCCTCCGATCCGGGTCCGGAGGCCAGGGCCTGATAGACAGCCAGGTTTTCCTCCACGCGCTGGATATAGCTGCGGGTTTCGGCAAACGGAATGCTCTCGATCCAGTCGAGCATGGCCGTGGGCGTAGGGTCGGCATGCGCAGGGTCGCCAACCGAGGCCAGCCACTGGTCCGTGCGGTGCGGCCCGGCATTGTAGGCCGCCAGGACATAGGGAACCGCGCCGTCGAACTTGCGCATCAGCCGCGAGAGATAGGCGGTGCCGATTCGCATGTTCAGAGTCGGGTCGGTGAGGCTGGCGCCCGTCAGCGTGCCGGTCGCGAGGCCAGCCCACCGCGACACGTCGCGCGCGGCACCCGGCAGAAGCTGCATCAGCCCATAGGCACCGGCCCGGCTGACGATGGCGGGATCGAAACTGCTTTCCTGCCGGATCACCGCCATGACGAAGCCGGCGGGCAATCCCTCTTCGAGCGTGGCCCGGAACGGCGTCGGCCAGCCGAGCGGCAGCAGCGCGATTCCGTCGCGGCCCGCGCGGCGGGTAATCGCCACCGCCACGTCGGGCATGCCCAGCCGCACCGCGAGCATCGCGGCGAGGGCATGGCCGGCGGCATTATCCTGCCGCGTATCCTGCATCAGCAGGAAGTCGCGCGCATGGGGTAGGTCGCCCTGGGCCGCCAGGAGCCGGGCCGCCTGCACCAGATCGCTGGCCTCGAACCGGTGCATGTCGTCGGTGGTCCACGCCGGCATGGGCACGCGGCCCAGCCGGTCGCGAACCAGCGCGCCGGAGCGTTCGGGAAACAGCAGGGGGCTGGCGGCATCTCCGTCCAGCCGCGACAGCGCCATCTGGCCGTAGAAGGTTCCGGGCATGGCGGCGGCCTGCTGCCACGCCGTGCGCGCGCCCGTGGTGTCGCCGGATTCTTCCAGCGCGCGGCCGGTCCAGTACAGGCCGCGACTGCGTGTGATCAGCGCGCGGGAGGTGCAGAGCGATCGGAACCGTTCCGTGGCGCGTTTCGGATCGTGCAGACGGCGCAGCAGAATCCACCCGGCCAGGAAATCGGCATCGTTCCGGGCAGCCTGGCTCATGTCGCTGGTCGCGATCGCCAGAGACAGCGCCTGCTGATCGCGGCCGGCCAGCAGCATTTCATGCGCCAGCGAGTCCCGTTCGCTCCAGAAGGCGGGCAGGGGCATGCGCCGTTCGGCCGCGAGGCCGGATTGCGGCCAGAGGGCAGCGGCCTCATCGACCTGTCCCGTCCGCCGCAGCCAGCGCAGCCGGTCCAGGATCAGGATGGGGTCATCGGCCTGCGAGGGTGGTACAGCCGCCAGCGCGGACACTCCGGCGGCCATGCCGGAATCGGGCCTTGCCGTTCGCAAGGCAAGCCGGGCCAGTGCCAATGCCCGCCGTGCCGGGGGCAACCGGGTGGCCTGCCTGCGGGCGGCATCGGTATGGCCGTCCAGTTCCTGGCGGTTGAACCGTTGCCACTGGTCGTCTCCCGTCAGCGCGGAGCCGAAGACCGCCAGAAACGGGCCTTCATCGGTCGCCCGGTCGATTCCCGCCACCCAGGCCTGTCGGGCTTGGGCCATCAGGCCGGGCGGTGGCGCGGGCAGGCGGGCGCAGGCCAGCAGAGCGGGGGCGGCGGTGAGCGGCAGCGTGGCGCAGGCCCGTGCCCGTGCCAGGGCGTCGTCATCGACGGGGGCCAGTGCCATCAGGCTCTGGACGCGGGCCAGCATCGCCGCGCGACGGGGCCATGCCGGCTGCTGGTCGAGGAAGGCCAGATAGTCGCCGATGCTCCCGCCTTCGGGAGAGAGGAGACGCAGGTAGGTTTCGACCCGAGCCGCCACGTCGCCCGACGCCGGAGGCAAGGAGGGTGCGGCGGGGATGTCGCTGGCGATGTCACGGGCGGTCGCGGGGGAGGACAGGCAGGCGAGGACCGTCCACGCCGCGATGCCCGCCACGCGCGCAAGGCCCCTCCCGGAGCGCGATGGGACGCGACGCCGGGTGGGGGGCATGGCGAATGGCGGCATGACGGGCCTCATGTCAGCAGGCGTGGCGCGCGATCATGACACGACATGCCAGATTTCGCCGCCGCCCTTGATGATCAGTTCGATCGCCACGCCCAGCACGATCAGCAGCCCGATCCAGGCGATCCAGCGGAACCGTTCCAGCAGCCGGGCGATCAGCGAGGCCGCCAGGGCCATCATCAGCACCGAAATCGCCAGGCCGGAGATCAGCACCCACAGATGCTCGCCGGCCGCGCCGGCGACGGCCAGTACGTTGTCGAGGCTCATCGACAGGTCGGCGACGATGATGCGGATGATGGCGGAACGCAGCGCGCCGGGGGGCGCTTCGTCGGAGGCCGTCGGGGCTTCCTGCTGGCGCAGTTCGCGGAACATGCGCCAGCAGACCCACAGCAGCAGAATGCCGCCGGCCAGGGTCAGGCCGATGATGGCCAGCAACTGGACGGCGACGATCGCCAGGCAGACGCGAATGATCGCGGCTGCGGCGACGCCGGCCAGGATGGCGCGCCCCCGCAGCGGGTGCGGCAGGCCGCGCACGGCCAGGCCGACCACCACGGCGTTGTCGCCGGCCAGGGTCAGGTCGATCAGGATGACCTGCAACAGCGAGGCCAGCGCGGAAAGGGTGAAGATGGTCTCGCTCCCGACAGAGAATAATCCATCGGCATGTGGCCGATGCCGCGTGATGTTGACCATTCCCGTTACAACCCGGCAAGGGCTCTGCCGCTTTCGAAGGAAGACGTGGCGCGGGAAATCGGCTAAAGGGGCAGCCCCGTCCCCGGAACAGATGTCGATCGATCCGGGATAGCCGCATGACGTGACGATGCCGCCCGGCGGCATCTGGTCGAAGAGAGAAAGCCGAGCACGATGGTTCCGCGTTATACCCGTCCCGCCATGGCCGCCATCTGGGCCGCCGAGAACCGGTACCGGATCTGGTTCGAAATCGAGGCTCTGGCGTGCGAAGCCATGGCGCAGTACGGCGGCGTGCCGGCGGAAGCCGCGCGCGTGGTGCGCGAGAAGGGCGATGCCGCCATGGCCGCGTTCTCGCAGGCCGATCTGGACCGCATCGACGAGATCGAGGCCGAGACGCGCCATGACGTTATCGCCTTCCTGACCTGGCTGGCCGAGAAGATCGGCCCGGAAAGCCGGTTCGTGCATCTGGGCATGACATCGTCGGACGTGCTCGATACCTGCCTGTCGGTGCAACTGGTCCAGGCGACCGACATGCTGCTGGCGGATCTGGACGCCGTGCTGGAGGCGCTGAAGCGCCGGGCGTTCGAGCATAAATACACGCTGACCATCGGCCGCAGCCACGCGATCCATGCCGAACCGACTTCGTTCGGCCTGAAACTGGCCGGCCATTACGCCGAATTCGCCCGCAATCGCGAGCGACTGGTGCGTGCCCGCGCCGAAATCGCCACCTGCGCCATTTCCGGCGCGGTGGGTACCTACGCCCACGTCGATCCGCGCGTCGAGACCTTCGTGGCCGGGAAGCTGGGGCTGGAACCCGAGGGCGTTTCGACCCAGGTGATCCCGCGCGACCGCCATGCGGCCTATTTCTGCACGCTCGCGGTCATCGCCAGCGGCATCGAGCGGCTGGCGATCGAAGTGCGCCATCTCCAGCGTTCGGAAGTGCGCGAAGCCGAGGAATTCTTCCATCCGGGCCAGAAGGGCTCGTCGGCGATGCCGCAC
The DNA here is from genome assembly GCF_047721585.1 of Gluconacetobacter sp. Lineage (NCBI taxonomy): Bacteria > Pseudomonadati > Pseudomonadota > Alphaproteobacteria > Acetobacterales > Acetobacteraceae > Gluconacetobacter > Gluconacetobacter sp. Next base: position 31,616 of record NZ_JBDNXE010000031.1, on the reverse strand, counting down.
AAGCGCAACCCGGTGCTGTCGGAAAACCTGACCGGACTGGCGCGACTGGTGCGTGCCCATGTCATCCCGGCGCTGGAAAATGTGGCGCTGTGGCACGAGCGCGACATCAGCCACTCGTCGGTCGAGCGCAATATCTGCCCCGACGGCACGATCGGGCTGGATTTCGCGCTGGCCCGTCTGGCCGGCATGATGGAAAAGCTGGTGATCTATCCGGACCGCATGATGGCCAACCTGGAGAGCCTGGGCGGCGTCGTCCATTCCGGCGAGGTGCTGCTGGCACTGGCGCGGGCCGGCATTTTGCGCGAGGACGCCTACCGGATCGTCCAGCGCAATGCCATGGCGACCTGGACCAGACTGGGCGAGCCCGATGGCCGTACGTTCCGCGAGAACCTGGATGCCGACCCCGAAGTGGCGGGCCGCGTGCCGGCCGAGGTGCTGGATGCGGCGATGAACAGCGATTCCCATCTGGGTGCGCTGGATCACAGCTATACCCGCGTTTTCGGCGAAGCCGGCCCGGCCCGCGCCGGCTGAGGCACAGGAGCAGCCAGAGCCCGTATGTGTACGATCGTCCTGTCCTTTGCCCCCGGCGCCGCCTGGCCACTGCTGTTCGGTGCCAACCGTGACGAACGGCTGGACCGCATATGGGACGCGCCCGGCCGCCACTGGCCGGATCGGCCCACGGTGGTCGGCGGACGGGACAGGCTGGCCGGGGGGTCTTGGCTGGCCCTGAACGATGCGGGCGTGGTTGCCGGCGTGATGAATCGGGTGGGCAGCCTCGGCCCGGCGCCGGGCAAGCGTTCGCGCGGCGAACTGCCCCTGCTGGCGCTGGACCATGCCACGGCGGCCGAGGCGGCGCGGGCCATCGGCAACCTGGATGCCGGGGCGTGGCGGTCGTTCAACATGATGGTGGCCGACCGCGAGAACGCCTATTTCATCTCCGGCCTCGGCTATGCCACGCCGGAGGTCAGGGCGCTGGAACCCGGCACGCACATGGCCGCGACGACCGAACCCGACGATATGTCGATCCCGCGCATCGGCCGGCACCTGCCACGCTTCCGCGAGGCCGAGCGCCCGGTGCCGCCGGATTGGGCGAACTGGACGCGCCTGCTCTCCGACCGTTCGCTGCCGGCCGGTAGCGAACTGAACATTCCGCCGCGCGCGGGATTCGGCACATGCAGTTCGTCTGTCATCGGCCTGCCGGCCGATCCGGCCGCCACGCCGTCCTGGCATTTCGCGGCCGGCGCGCCGGATCGCGTGGGCTATGCGGCGGTGGATCTCTCCGCCGCCTGAGCGACCGGCGGCACCGTCATGGCGTGCCGTCGAGGGAATAGTATCTTCCGCGACCAATCATTGCTATGAGGCAGTCGCATTCCGGGGGGCTCACAGGGCTCCCATATCGGAGGACATGCAGCCCATGCCCTCCATCAGCCGCATGTAAGGACGAGTATGGCCCGCCGTCGTCAGCTCTACGAAGGAAAAGCCAAGATCCTCTTCGAGGGTCCGGAACCTGGGACGCTGGTCCAGTATTTCAAGGATGATGCCACGGCCGGAAACGGAGCGAAGAAGGGGATCATCACCGGCAAGGGCGTGCTGAACAACCGCATCAGCGAGCATCTGATGATGCGCCTGCACGATATCGGCATCCCGACCCATTTCATCCGCCGCCTGAACATGCGCGAGCAGTTGATCCGTGAAGTCGAGATCATTCCGCTGGAAGTCGTGGTGCGCAACGTCGCCGCCGGCAGCCTGGCCAAGCGGCTGGGCATTCCCGAGGGCACGCGCCTGCCGCGCACGATCATCGAATATTACTACAAGAACGACAGCCTGAACGACCCGATGGTCAGCGAAGAGCATATCACGGCCTTCGACTGGGCCAGTGTTCATGATCTGGACGACATGGTGGCGCTGACCATGCGCACCAACGATTTCCTGACCGGGCTGTTCGTCGGCATCGGCATCACGCTGGTCGATTTCAAGCTCGAGTTCGGCCGGCTGTGGGAAGGCGACGAGATGCGCATCGTCCTGGCGGACGAAATCTCGCCCGACAATTGCCGTCTGTGGGACGCGAAAACCAGCGAGAAGCTGGACAAGGACCGCTTCCGGCGCGACCTGGGCCGTGTCGAGGAAGCATATCAGGAAGTGGCCTGGCGGCTCGGCATCCTGCCCGAGGCCACGAATTCCGACATGAAGGGGCCGGAGGTGATGCAATGAAAGTACGCGTGACGGTCATGCTGAAGGACGGCGTGCTGGACCCGCAGGGCAAGGCCGTGGGCCATGCGCTGCATGTACTGGGCTTCGGTGGTGTGGGCGAGGTCAGGATCGGCCGCGTGATCGAACTGGAACTGGACGAGACCGACCCCGCCGTGGCGCGTGAGAAAGCCGATGCCATGGCGCGCGGCCTGCTGGCCAATCTGGTGATCGAGGATTTCGTGACCGAGGTGGTGGCATGAGCGCCCGTCGTTCCATTCTGCTGGTCGCCGCCCTGGCGGCCGGCCTCCCGGCTTCGGCCATGGCCCAGCGCGTCTCGAATTTGCAGGGTGGGCGGTTCCTGGAACTGTGCAGCCGCGCCCCCAGCGTTGCGATCTGCGATGCCTACCTCTCCGGCCTGGCCGATTCTGTTGCGCTGACGCATGTCTATGACCGCAACGAAGGCGACAAGGCCGCGCCGACCGGCTTTTGCATCAAATCCGGCGTGACCAGCGCCGAGATGCGCGGGCATGTCGTCTCCTGGCTGCATGCCCATACCGACCAGTTGTCCAAGCCCGTCGGGGAACTGACCTTTACCGCCCTGCATGAGGCCTATCCCTGCGGTGGCGGCAAATGAAGGCCGGAATCGTCGTCTTTCCGGGCACGAACCGGGAACGTGACATGGCGATCGCGCTGCGGGTCGTGACCGGGCGCGAGCCGGTGATGATCTGGCATGGCGAAACCGATCTGCCGGACCTGGATCTCGTGGTGCTGCCCGGCGGGTTCAGCTACGGCGATTACCTGCGCTGCGGCGCCATGGCCGCTCATGCCCCGATCATGGCCCCGATCCGTCGCTTTGCCGAGGCTGGCGGCCATATCCTGGGTGTGTGCAACGGCTTCCAGATCCTGACGGAGGCCGGTCTGCTGCCGGGGGCGCTGCTGCGCAATGGCGCGCTGCGCTTCCTGTCGCAGGATTGCCATCTGCGGGTCGAGCGTGACGATACACCCTTTACCCGTCGCTGGAAGGCGGGCGACGTGTTCCGCGCCCCCATGGCGCATGGCGATGGCAACTATATCGCCGACGACGCGACGATCCGCGCGTTGGAAGACAGCGGCCGCATCGCATTCCGCTACGCGCGGCCCGACGGCCGCGTGGATGAGAGCGATGCGCAGACCAATCCCAATGGCAGCATCAAGGCGATTGCCGGCGTGCTCAGTGCCAATCTGCGGATCTGCGGCATGATGCCGCACCCCGAGGATCTGGTGGACCCGCTGATGGGCGGCGAAGATGGAAAGCCCCTGTTCGAAGGGCTGGTGGAGGCTCTGGTCCGATGAGCAGCGCAACGGGGCAGAAGCCCGTCGACGAAGCCCTGGCACGGGAATTCGGGCTGACGGCCGAAGAATACGGCAATGTGCTCTCGATCATGGGGCGCACGCCCAGCCTGACCGAACTGGGCATCTTTTCCGTCATGTGGTCGGAACATTGTTCCTATAAATCCTCGCGCGTCTGGCTGCGCACGTTGCCGACGACGGCGCCGTGGGTGATCCATGGCCCCGGCGAGAACGCGGGCGTGGTCGATATCGGCCAGGGGCTGGCCGCCATCTTCAAGATGGAGAGCCATAACCATCCGTCGTTCATCGAGCCCTATCAGGGGGCCGCGACCGGTGTGGGCGGCATCCTGCGCGACGTGTTCACCATGGGCGCGCGGCCGGTGGCCAATCTGAACGCGCTGCGGTTCGGCAGTCCGGAAAACCCGCAGACCCGTCGCATCGTCGATGGCGTGGTGCGTGGCATCGGCGGTTACGGCAATTGCGTCGGCGTGCCGACCGTGGGCGGGGAAATCAATTTCCACCCGGCCTATGACGGCAATCCGCTGGTCAATGCCATGACGGTGGGCATTGCCCGCCAGGACCGCATCTTTCTTTCCGCCGCCGCCGGCATCGGCAATCCGGTGGTCTATGTCGGCTCCAAGACCGGGCGTGACGGTATCCATGGCGCCACCATGTCGTCGTCCGAGTTCGACGAGGACGCGCTGGCCAAGCGCCCGACCGTGCAGGTCGGCGACCCGTTCGTGGAAAAGCTGCTGATCGAGGCGTGCCTGGAACTGATGGCCACCGACGCGATCGTGGCGATTCAGGACATGGGCGCGGCCGGCCTGACCTCGTCTTCGGTCGAGATGGCGGGCAAGGGCGGGGTGGGGATCGACCTCGACCTCGACGCCGTGCCGCAGCGCGAGCGCGGGATGACCGCCTACGAGATGATGCTCTCCGAAAGCCAGGAGCGCATGCTGATCGTCGTGCATCCCGACAAGACGGAACTCGCCCGCGCGATTTTCGAGAAGTGGGAACTGGATTTCGCGATCATCGGCCATCTGACCGATACCGGGCATATCGTCGTGCGCCATCAGGGGCGCGTGGAAGCCGATATTCCGCTGGACCCGCTGGCCGATCAGGCGCCGCTCTATCGTCGCCCGACCGCGCCGTCGCCCGAGCCCGCGCCGCTGGGCCAGATCACCGACCCGGTCGGGATCGAGCAGGCGCTCATCCGGCTGATCGGCTGTCCGGACCTGGCCTCGCGCGCCTGGGTGTGGAACCAGTATGACAGCACCGTGGGCGGCCAGACCGTCAAGCGGCCGGGTGCCGCCGATGCCGCGATCGTCAAGGTCGAGGGCACGTCGCTGGGTCTGGCGCTGACCACGGACTGCACGCCGCGCTATTGCCGGGCCGATGCCCGACAGGGCGGGGCGCAGGCGGTGGCCGAGGCGTGGCGCAACATTGTGGCGACCGGCGCGCGTCCGCTGGCGGTGACCGACAACCTGAATTTCGGTTCGCCGGAAAAGCCCGAGGTGATGGGGCAGTTCGTCGCCGCCATCGAAGGCATGGGCGAGGCGTGTCGCGCGCTGGATTTCCCTGTCGTGAGCGGGAATGTCTCGCTCTACAACGAAACCCGCGCGCCCGACGGTTCGTCGGTCTCGATCCTGCCGACGCCGGCCATCGGCGGCCTGGGCGTGCTGGAGGACGTGAACCGTGCCATCGGCCTGGCCATGCCGGCCGAAGGCACGCTGGTGCTGGTGGGTGCCACCCGTGGCGAACTCGGCCAGTCGCTGTGGCTGCGCGAGATCCATGGGCGCGAAGACGGCGCCCCGCCGACGATGGATCTGGCGGCGGAACGCCGGAACGGCGATTTCGTCCGCCAGCAGATCGAAGCCGGTCATGTCCTGGCGTGCCATGACGTGTCGGACGGCGGCATTCTGGTCGCGCTGGCCGAGATGGCCATGGCGGGTGAAGCCGGGTGCATCCTCTCCGCGCCACAATCGGGCATGCGACCCGAGGCGTTCTGGTTCGGCGAAGACCAGTCACGATATGTTGTGGCGGTGCGCGATGCCGGGGCCTTTACCCTTGCCGCGACATCGGCCGGGGTGGAAACGCGGACCCTCGGCCAGGTGGGGGGAGACGGTTTGACTTTGCCCAGCGGCGCCACAATATCGAAGGCGCGGATGAAAGCGGTCAATTCGGCATTTTTTCCCGCCCTGATGGACGAGTGAGCGACCCGGTCGCGAAGGAGGAACGCCGATGGCCATGACGGCTCAGGAGATTGAAACCTATATCCGCACGGCCCTGCCCGATGCTTCGATCAGTATCGAAGACTTGGCAGGGGACGGCGATCATTATGCTTGCACCGTCGTCAGCGAGTCCTTCCGAGGGCTGTCGCGCGTGCGCCAGCATCAGATCGTCTATGCGGCGCTTCAGGGCCATATGGGCGGCAAACTGCACGCCCTGGCCCTGCAAACCACCGCGCCGGACTGAACAGAACAAGCGCCCCCATTGCGCGGTCGCCCCCGGCCGCCTACTGCACAGGACTGAAGAATATGGCTGAAACCATCGCGCAGCGCATCCAGAACGATATCGATACCAACCCGGTCATGCTGTACATGAAAGGGACCGCCCTGTTCCCGCAATGCGGCTTCTCGGCCCGCGTGGTGCAGATCCTGAACCACACCGGGGTTCCGTTCCAGACCGCCAATGTGCTGGAAGACGCGGAACTGCGCCAGGGAATCAAGGATTTCACGAACTGGCCGACGGTGCCGCAGCTTTATGTGAAGGGCGAATTCGTCGGTGGCTGCGATATCGTGACCGAAATGTTCCAGACCGGCGAACTGGAAAAGCTGTTCGAGGAAAAAGGGATCGTATCGGCCTCGGCCTGATCCTTTCGCCCATCGCGATCTGAAGAACGGGCCGGTCGGCGTGACCGGCCCGTTTTTTATAGTAGAACCGTGCCCTTTCCCTTGTCGTCCACCCCGCCTTTCGTTTAGCTTTTCCTGATCGGGTTGGTGTGAGGTGTATGGATGTTCCAGGCTCTATTCAGGAAAACCGCGTTCGGCGCATTCGGAGCCGGAATGTTCCTGCTTGTTGCCCCCCCTCATGCCGCACAGGCCCATGTGGTGACGAATGATGAAGCCGGGCGGCTGACTCTGGACGCCCTCACCGCGATCCCCGCGCCGGTGCGGCACGTCGCCTATCGCCATGATGCGCGCGTTGTGCATGTGGCCTCGATCAGCGACCGCCATTCGGCTCATGCAACCGTCCGCTCGCGCGGTCTGGTTCATAATGTTGTCTATCATCCCCATGCCGGGGCCTCTGCCCGGCGTCCGGTCCATAAAGGGCGTCAGCGCACCTGATCCGGGCTACGCCCACCCGTCGCGGATGGCCGGGGCGTCTACGCTTCCGGCCTGAACGCGTCGACGATGTGGTGTACGGTTCCGTCGGCGGTGACCAGCAGGACATCGAAACGCATCTGTCCGCGCACCCAGTCGGGATGTGCGGCGCACAATGCCGTGGCCGCGTTGGCCAGCCGGCGCATCTGATGACGGGTCAGGCTTTCCGCCGCCTCGATGTAGGAGGGGCGGCATTTGACCTCGCAAAAGGCCAGCAGGTCGTCCTGACGGGCGACCAGGTCGATCTCTCCCCAGCGCGTGCGGGCCCGATGGCCCAGAATCGTCCACCCGCCCTGACGCAGCCAGGCCATGGCCGCCTGTTCGGCTTGCAGGCCGCGTACATGCGACGCCGCGCCGCGGACCTGCCTTCGGGCACGCAGGCCGGCCGAGAGTTGATCCTTGCCCCGTTCCGGCTGCACCATCAATCGTCCTGACCCTCTCTCCGCGTCGGCTTGAACTGTGCCCCGCAGCGCCCGATTCGACAACGCCGCCGCCCATCATCATGGATCGAGCTGACGCATGCTGATCGTGTACTGGCAAACCGTTCTTCTGCTGGTGTTTCTGTCCCGGATCGCGGTTGCGATGCTGGTGACGGTGCATGTGCTGCTGAACAAGAAGGATGTCGGCGCCGCGATCGGCTGGATCGGCATTACCATCCTGATGCCGTTCACGGGCGGCACATTGTACGCGATGTTCGGCATCAATCGCGTCCATCGTCGGGCGCGCAAGCTGATCGGGCGGGCCTCCTGGCACAGCCGCACGCTCTCCTCCCGCTGGAAGCGCGCAGAAGAGGGCGGCTTCGCCCCGCTGGCGCATATGGTGGGCAAACTGACCGGGCGGCCGCTGATGGGCGGCAACCATGTCGAGATGCTGCATAACGGGGACGAGGTTTATCCACAGATGCTGGCGGCGATCGAAGGGGCCACCAGCAGCGTGCTGCTCTGTTCCTACATCTTTCGCGGCGATGCGGCCGGTGCGCGGTTCCTGGCCGCGCTGATCGGCGCCCATCGGCGTGGCGTCGCCGTGCGGGTGCTGGTGGACGGGATCGGCAGCGGCTATTTCCGCTGCCCCGTCGCGGCGGCGCTGCGCCGGGAGGGGGTGCCGGTGGCGCGCTTCATGCATTCGATGCTGCCCTGGCGCATGCCCTTCATCAACATGCGCAACCATAAGAAGATTTTAGTGGTGGATGGGCATCTGGGCTTCATGGGCGGGCTGAACATCGGGGTAGAGAACCTGATGGCGACTCATCCCCGCCACCCCGTGGCGGATACGCATTTCCGGCTGGAAGGCCCGGTCGTCCATCAACTGACCGAAGCCTTCGCGCGGGACTGGTCCTTTGCCTGGGGCGAAGACCTGCCACCATCGCTCTTTCCCGAAGTAACGTGGAAGGGCGATACGCTGGCGCGGATCGTGACGGCGGGGCCGGATTCCGACATGGAGAAGATCGAATACACGATGCTCCAGGCCATCACGCTGGCCCGGCAGTCGGTGCGGTTGATGACGCCCTATTTCCTGCCCAGCGAACGGTTTCTCAGCGAACTGGCGCTGGCGGCGCTGCGCGGGATCGAGGTCGATATCGTGGTGCCGCGACACAGCAATCACACGCTGATCGACTGGGCGCGCGCGGCCAACCTGCCGCGCTTTCTCGATTCGGGCTGTCGCGTCTGGCAGGCCCGGCCGCCCTTCAACCATTCCAAGCTGATGGTGGTGGACCGGCACTGGACCTGCGTGGGCAGTTCCAACCTTGACGTGCGCAGCCTGCGCCTGAATTTCGAAATCAATCTGGAAGCCTATGACGACGCCCTGGCGGCGCGGATCGACGATTTCATCGTCGCGCACCGTCATGATCGCCTGACCCATTACGATCTGGACCGCCGGACGCTGCCGATCCGCCTGCGCGATGCGGCGGCCCGGCTATTGCTGCCCTATCTGTGAGCCGAGCGTTCCAGCCGCACCGCGATGGGCCGGTGGTCTGAGGCATAATGGTTCAGCACCCGCGCCTGGGTGCAGATCAGGCCGCGCACCAGGCAGCGGTCGATCCGGATCGGCACCATGTCGACCATCCTGTGGGTGGGCGCGCGGGGGCCGACATCGCGGAAGCTCGGCATCAGGGTCGGGCCGACCAGGTTGAAATCTCCCAGCACGGCGGCGTGTGACGGCAGGATCTGGACCAGGCGGCGCAATTGTCGGCGGTTCATGATCTGGCCGTGCGACAGATGGACGTTGGCCACCGAGAACCCGAAGGCCGCGCATTCGATCACCTGCGCGACCCGGCGCACCAGCGGGCCGGAGGGCAGGGTGCAGGCCAGCGGCGGGCGCCGGAACGGGCCGGGGCTCCAGCATGCGACGCCGTGAATGCGGCCGGGCAGGGGCGCGCGGGCGTAATGTCCGCCGATCAGGTGGGGCAGGGCATCGAAATCCTCGGTCGCTTCCTGCATCAGCAGCAGGTCCGGCCGTTCCTCCTCGATCAGGTGAATGACATCACGCGGGGTGGCGCCGACACGGCGCAGCAGGTTCCAACTGACGATCTTGCGTTCCGACCCGATGACTGGCGCGGGCATATGGGCCGGGCGCGGACTTTGCCCCGGACGCGGGGGCAGCAGCGGAGAGGGGTGCGTGATGCTCATGGTTCGATGAAGGTCTCCTCTATCCGGGCGGCTTCTCTCGGCCGACCCGGTACGTTGGCAGCGAATTCGGCCGTCAGCGTGTAGCCGACGCCCAGTAGTACCGGCCCCAGGAAGATCCCCAGCGCGCCAAAGGTCCAGACCCCGCCCAGCACGCCCAGGACCGTCAGCAGGTAGGGCAGTTGCGCGCCGCGCGAGATGAACATCGGCCGGATGATATGATCCGCTCCGGAAATGATGATGGTGCCGAACGCCACGAGGCAGATCCCGCGCCAGAGATGATGCGTCAGCATCAGGACCAGCGCCCCCGGAATCCAGATCAGCGGCGCGCCGACCGGCAGGACCGCGACGCCGGCGGTGATCATGCCGAACAGGACCGGTTGCGGCAGGCCGGTCATGGCGAAGCCAAGGCCCGTCAGCACGCCCTGGATGATGGCGGTGCCCAGGATACCATAGACCGTCCCGCGAATGGTCCGACCGATGATGCCGATGATGCGGTCGGCATAGGCACCGGCGATGCGCCGGATGACGGCGGTGAATGTCGCCCCCAGCGCGTCGCCGCCCAGCCAGAAGAAGAAGGCGATGAACAGCGCCATGCCCAGATGGACCAGGCCGCTGGCCACCAGCATCAGGCCGCTGAGCATGGACTGCGCGATGTTGCCGGCATAAGGCAGCAGCATATGTTCGGCATGACCCAGATCGGTCGCCCACTGGGTCCATTTGTTTGTCAGATCGGGGCCGATCAGGGGAATGCGTGACAGCCACGCAGGCGGGGGCAGGTGGACGGAAGTCAGCCCGGCGGTCAGGCGCGCGAACGTGCCGGGAAGGTCGGCGATGCTGGAACTGACCACGATCACCAGCGGCACGGCGACGATCAGCGTGGTCAGCGCCGTCATGATGACGGCACCGACCGCCGGCCCGGTGCTGCGGCGGACGCGCACGTAGATCGGCCATGTCGCGAAGGTCAGGATCGCCGCCCACAGCAGCGCCGACATGAAGGGATAGAGGATGGCGCCGCACCCGAAGGCTACCCCGCCCAGCAACAATCCCATCATGATGCGCTCGGTCATTCATTCCCGCCATGGTTCGCGACGCCGGAGCGCATTCGGCCCCGTTCGATGATGTGGCACCGCACCGGGATGGTAAAGGGCATGCGCCGCATACCGGGCCGCCGAGACAGCGACGGTTGATCGGGACCGAGCCGCTCAGCTAAGGACGATCCGTGCTGCGGCTGCCCTGTCGCTCCGTCTGGGCCCCGGACAGCATGGAACCGTGATGGGGCCCTTATCGATGCATGCGTCCATTCATCCCCTGATCTCGCCCGCGCGGCTGCGGGATATCCTCTCCGCGCCGGACCTCGTCCTGCTCGATGCCACGATGCCGCTGCCGGGCGAGACGTTCGACCCGGAACAGCGTTTCGTCGAAGCCCGCCTGCCGGGCGCCCGCCGCTTCGATATCGAGCAGTTTTCCGACCCTGCGTCCCCCCTGCCGCACATGATCCCGACCCAGGCGCGCTTTGCGACGCTGGCGGGGGCGCTGGGCGTGTCGGACGCCGCCCATGTGGTCTTCTACGATCAGGGCAACGCGGCATCGGCGGCGCGGGGATGGTGGCTGGCCCGCCTGTTCGGGCTGGAGCGCGTGCAGGTGCTGGATGGCGGCCTGCCGGCCTGGCAACGTGCCGGTGGCCCGGTGGATGCAGGCGCGCCACAGGCAGTGCAAGCTGCCGCCTTTCGCCCGACGCCACGTTTCAGGCTGGTCGCGGGGTTGGGTGACATGCGCGACCATGTGCGGCATGGAGACCGGCTGATTCTCGATGCCCGCGCCCACGGGCGCTTCACGGGCGAAGTGGCGGAGCCCCGGCCTGGGGTCGTGTCGGGCCATATGCCGGGCGCGCGCAACCTGCCGTTCGGCACGCTCCTGGACGATCATCGCGCCTTCCTGCCGCCCGAAGCCCTGCGGGCACGTTTTGCCGAAGCCGGTGTGACCGAGGACCGGCGGGTCATCACCAGTTGCGGTTCCGGCGTCTCGGCGGCGGTGCTGTCGCTGGGGCTCGCGATCTGCGGTCGTACGGGCGATGCGCTCTATGACGGCTCATGGGCCGAATGGGGTTCGACACCTGGCGCGCCGGTGGAAACCGGGCCGGGACGGAGTGCCGTTTCGTGACCGACCGCGGCGCCCTGCATCAGGCCGTGTCGCGCGGGTGGCGCGAGATGGGCACATTGCTGGTTCATCTGGCCCGCGACCTGCCGCCCGATGCCCGCGGCACTTTGGTCAACCAGCCGCCCACCCGCGGCTCGACCGTGCTGTTCCCGACCGTGGCGGACATGAACCGCAACGGCACCCGGCGCTATGATCACGAGCTGATCTATGGCGCCATGGGGACGCCGATCCAGCATGAACTCGAAGCCGCGATCGCGGCGATCGAGGGCGCGCGCCATACCCAGATCGTATCGTCCGGTCTCGCCGCGTGCACCACGCCGCTGCTGGCGTTCCTGGGCAGGAATGGCCATTGCCTGATTCCGGACTCGGTTTATGGCCCCACGAGGCGCTTCGCCAATACGGTGCTGCGGCGCTTCGGGGTGGAAACCACCTATTATCCGCCCCTGACCGATGCCGAGGGGCTGCGGGCGATGATGCGGCCCAATACCCAGGTCGTGGTGGCCGAGAGTCCGGGCAGCCATACGTTCGAGGTTCAGGATATCCGCATGATCGCCGATGTCGCGCATGAGCATGGCGCGCGGCTGATGCTGGACAATACCTGGGGTGTCGGGATCTTCCGCCCGTTCGATCATGGGGTCGATATCGCGGTGCAGGCGCTGACCAAATATCCGGCCGGCCATTCGGACAGCATCATCGGCGCGGTTTCGGTGGCGGACGAGCAGGACTGGCATGTGCTGCGCGACACCTGCATTCAGCTTGGCCAGGTGGCTGGCCCTGACGATTGCTGGCTGACCCTGCGCGGCCTGCGCACCATGGGCGCCCGGCTGGAACGCCAGTCGCGCAGCGCGATCGACGTGGCGCTGTGGCTGGCCGACCGGCCGGAAGTCGCGCGCGTGCTGCATCCCGCGCTGCCGTCCTGCCCTGGGCACGAGATCTGGCGGCGCGATTTCAGCGGCGCTTCGGCCCTGTTCGGCGTGGTGTTCCGGCCGGATTACAGCCAGGAAGCGATGGTCGCCATGATCGACTCCCTGACCCTGTTCGGAATCGGGGCCTCGTGGGGCGGCTATGAAAGCCTGGTCCTGCCCACGACCGGCGGCGTGGTGCGTACCTGCACGCCGGATGCGCCGGATTGCGGCCCGGCGTTCCGCCTGCATATCGGGTTGGAAAACCCCGAAGACCTGATCGCCGACCTGTCGGCGGGCCTGGACGTGCTGACGGGCGCGACCACGTACGGCGACTGACCGGGCCGCGCCCCGTTTCCGTCCCGCCATTGCGGTGATACGCAAGGGAGACGGCCGGGCGCTCCGGCCCGACAGGCAACAGATGCGCCATCGCCGCCACGCGCGACGGTCGCCGATCGGGAACGTGACATGGTGGATGGCGATTTTATCGCGCGGCGGATTCTTCTGACCAACGATGACGGCATCAACGCGCCGGGACTGGCCACGCTGGTCGAGATCGCCGCGACCCTGGCCCCCGAAATCTGGGTCGTGGCGCCCGAACGGGACCAGAGCGGCACCTCGCATGCGCTCAGCCTGCATGACCCGCTGCGGGTCAGCCAGCGGGGCGAGCGGCGTTATGGCGTCACGGGCACGCCGGGCGACTGCGTGGTGATGGGCGTGAGGCATCTGATGGCCGACCAGCCGCCGGACCTGATCCTGTCCGGCGTGAATCGCGGCGCCAACCTGGGGATGGAAACAGTGTTTTCTGGCACGGTGGGCGCCGCGATGACCGGATTGCTGCTGGGTATTCCCTCGATCGCGCTGAGCCAGCTTTTCACGCGCGACCAGCCGGTGCGGTGGGCGACGGCGCGAGCCGTGGCGCCTTCCGTCATTCGCGAGATGGTACGGCTCGACTGGGCGCGCGATGCCTGCCTGAACATCAACTTCCCGGATCGTCCGCCCGAACAGGTGGCTGGGCCGGTGCTGACCAGCCAAGGGGCGGGCCTGCTCGGCGGTGCCTCGATCACGGCGCGCACCGATCCGCGTAACGGTGCCTATCACCGGCTGAGCCTGACCCGGTCTGCCACCACCGATGACGAAGGAACCGAGACCGCAGCGGTTCTGTCCGGAAAGGTGTCGGTCACGCCGCTGCGTTATGAACGCACCGATCGGGGCGTGCTGGAACGGATGCGTGCGGCACGGATGTGATTTTGAATAAATATGCAATAATTATTGTTTAAAAACATTATATTATAATCGCTTTCTTACCTTTTGAAGCAACAAACTCAGCCGGCTTGTCCGGCTTTTTTTGTGTCCAAATTTCGTGATCGCCGCAGAAAACTATTGCAAGGAACCGGTTAGTGATGGCTACCTTGCATAGACAGGTTCCGTGCGGTGCGGAGCCCATTCAAGGATCGAGGCGTCGTGGACAGCAATCTCGTCCAGTTCAAGAAGGGGGTGTTGGAACTCTGTGTTCTCGCACTCCTCGCGCGGTCGGACTCTTACGGCTACGACATCGCCAGCCGTCTGTCCGCCGCCATCGATATGGGTGAGGGAACGATCTACCCCCTGATGCGCCGGATGCAGAAGGACGGGCTGGTTTCCACTTACCTGGTCGAATCCTCATCCGGCCCCCCGCGAAAATATTATCGCCTGACCGAAGGCGGCCGAAAAAACCTCAATGCCCAGAAAGCGGCCTGGACCGACTTTACGCGCTCCGTCGCCGCTATTCTGGAACTGGATCTGGAGAAGACATCATGAATGAGCGGGATTCGTTTCTCCGGAGGCTGAGGAGCGGCCTGTGGGGGCTGCCGCGATCGGCCATCGACGACATCATTGCCGATTACGAAGGGCATTTCGATGCCGGGCGCGCGGCCGGTCGCAGCGATGCCGATGTCGCGGCCTCGCTAGGCGACCCCGCACGTCTGGCGCGGGAACTGCGCGCCGAAGCCGGCCTGCGCCGGTGGGAGGACGAGCGTAGCCTGGCTGCGGCACTGGGCGTGATCGTGGGGATTATCGGGTTGGCGGCGCTGGACCTGTTCGTCGTGCTGCCGGTGCTGGTCAGCGTGGTGAGCACGCTGTTCGCCTTCCTGCTGCTCGGGCTCGTCACCGCGCTGGGCGGGGGGCTGATGCTGCCGTTTGCCTTCATCACCAATCTGCCCGGCTTCGCCGGCGACCGGTTGCAGGCCGGGCTGCTGAGCCTGGGCGTCATGAGCGGCGGCGCCGCGCTGACGGCGCTCTGCATTCTGTTCACCATCGGGTTGGTCAACCTGCTGGTCCGCTACGGGCGGGCCCATTACCGGCTGATCGCAAGGGGCAGCAATGCGCCGCTGCGCGACTGACAGAACATGTCCAACGGCGCCGATGGGCGCGAGGAGAGAGCCATGATTCGTGGACTTATACTGGTGGCGGTCGGCGGCGCGTTTCTGTCGATGACCTGCTTCGCCGTGGCGGCCGTGCGCGGCCCCATATTCTGGAACGTTTCGGGTTGGGACCTGCTGGATGACGATGACGGCGGCGCGTCGTCGGCGCCGACGGTCTCGCACAAGCTGGACTGGAAGGGCGGCGAGGCGCTGACGTTCGAACTTCCGGCCAGCATCGTCTATACGCAGGGACCGACGGCCGGCATTACAGTGACCGGGGCCAGTGCGATCGTGGACCGGGTGAAGCTGGATGGCGATATGCTCTCCCTCGACCATGCCGGGCACCATCGCTGGCACAACCATCATCTCCGGATCGTGGTCACCGCCCCGGCCCTGAAGACGATAACCCTGCGCTCCGCCGGCGTGCTGACGCTGAACGACGTGGCGGTGGATCACCTGTCCCTGACGGTCGAGGGGGCGGGCAGCCTGACGGGGCACGGCAAGGCGGACACGGTGGTGCTGAGGGTCGAGGGGGCGGCGCAGGCCAATCTGTCGGACATGGTCGTGCGGGACGCGGATGTCACGATCTCGGGTGCCGGGCATGTCAGCATCGGGCCTAGCGGGCATGCTTCCGTCCACCTCAGTGGCGTGGGCGCGGTGAACCTGACCCGCAAGCCGGCGTCCCTGACCAAGGAGGTCAGCGGGATCGGCTCCATCACGGTCGATGACGGCAACCATGACGACCACGACAAAGACGACGACGATGACGCGCCGAAGGTGCAGGAAGGCGCGGGAGACGTTCAGCTCTGAGAAGGCGGGGGATGACATGGGAGGAGGGTGATTGTCCTTCTCCCCAGTGTACCGAGCGCGTCAGAAGCCGAGCACGGCATCCCCGCCGAACGTGAAACGGCCGGCATTCCGCAGGTCGTTGAACGGGGTTGTATTGCTGAGCGAGCGATCGAAACGGATCTCCGGCCGGATTTCGAACAGGCTGACGCCATGGCCGAGCAACGGATGCCAGGTCAGGCCCAGCGTCAGCGCGCCGTAAGTCGTCGGCGGGGCGGATTGCGTATCGGCGGGCCGGCCGAGCGTCGCGCGCATATAGGCGTTGTTGTCCAGGAAACTGGTCACGATCAGCCCTGTATTGTCGCGATAGATCTCGCCCCGATAATTGAATGTCAGCGACGGGGTGAGCGTATAACTCAGGAAGCTGACGAAACTGTAGGTATCGGCCCGGATGCCCTCATCATGCATCGCATTGAATTCGCCGGTTACCGACAGGCGGTTATTGATTTTATAGGTGATGTCGAGGTCGTTCCAGAACCGCTGCGCGCTGTTGGCCCGGTTTCCCAAGGCACGCACGGCGTTTTCCGGCCCTACGCGGCCCAGATAGGTGAAGGACAGGCGTCCGTCCGCGAAACCGTTGCCCGAAAGCCCGAAATAACCTGCGGCGGCATCGTTGTCGTCGCCGCGTCCGAACGAGACCTGGTTGCCGGTATCGACCCCGAACAGCACGTCGAACCGCTCGGTGGCATGCCATTGGAACATCGCGCCGACATGCTCGAACGGCGTTGAATACTGGGTGGTGTAGGCCAGCGTGTAGAAGGGGCGGGTCGCCGGGTCCAGCGTTTCTATCCCCATCGGCGAGGGCAGGATGCCGGCCTGCATGTCCAGTCCATGGCGCGTCAGCCAGGGCAGGTGAACGTCGAGATGGGCTTCGGCGGGGATGAACTGGTAGCGCCCGCTCATCATGCGGTCCGTGATGCCGGCGATCTCGTAATAGCGGGCGTCTGCGCCGTACAGGGCCTTGATATTGAAGCCGATTTGATAAGTGGAGGCGCTATGGTCCACCGCCCGCGCCACCGTCAGGGTGATCTGGTCGAGTTGCGCCTGATTGGCATGGTCGCCGATGAATGCGCCGAAATTATTGCCGTTTGCCGGCCGGGCGGGGTTGGCGTTGATACCGCCCTCGATCTGGCCGTGCAGGGTGACATCATGCCACCAGTCCTGGACCGTGTTGGCGCGGGCACCGGCCACGCCGCCGACCAGAACGGCCGCGCCCGAGAGAGCCAGTACCAGCCGCAGTTGGAGCCCGGACTGGCGGAAGATGCTCTGCATGGCCCTCGTCATGATCCCGTTCTCCGATGCGCGGGCACACGCCCCGCCGGATCCGGCATGCGGCCCGGCGGGGCATCCTGTTCGTTCCGGAATAAAAATATACTCTTTTAACAACAGGATAGCGTTGCGTTGCAGGCTGTAGCCGCCCGGCCCGCAGCGGACAACCCCGCGACGCGCGCGCCTGGGCCGTGCCGACGGAATAGTCGGCTCAGGCCCCGTCGGTGCCGGCCGCAACCGGGCGATACAGGCGCCCGACCAGGCGCTCCATCGTCGGTACCTGCACGAGAATGGTAAACACCACGATACCGTAACAGACAGGAAGCAGCGTGTCGTGCAACGCGCCGGCCGGCAGGCCGAGTGCCAGCGAGACCGAAATCCCGCCCCGCAATTCACCCCACGTCAGAACGACAAGCGCCCGCCAGTGGTCGCGGTTGCGCGGCGAGACCGGCAGCGTCGCGCACAGCAGGCTCGATCCACGCACTGCGATCGACAGCGGTATGATGGCCACGGTCGCGAGCAGCGCCGAAAGACGTGGCGTGATCTCCAGGATCTCGAAACCGATCAGCGAAAGAATCCGGCAGCACGTCGTCGACCATCGACCAGAATGCCAGGAGTTCGGTGCGCGCATGATCCTGTATCGCGGCATGGCCATGGCTTGTGCCCAGGCTCATGCCGGCGACGATTACGGCGATCGCTCCGGACATATGAAGGGCGTTCATGGCGCATGCCTTCAGGGTGAGCGTGCCTCTGTCAAGACGCCTGAAGGCCCGCTCAGAGCCTGACCGAACATGCGCGCTGGCGAGCGAGGGCGGCCCGTTCTGGGCCGCGCCCGAAATGTGTTTCCGAGCATCGGAGCGGAGTGGCCTTGATGGCCATGAGCACCGAAGCGCACGAAACGCGCGGGGGACACGCCGCCAGCGCGCATGTTCGGTCAGGCTCTCAGGGGGAACGGCGCTTCCGCTCACCCGTTAGGACTGGAAGGCCCCAGTGGCGTCCGCCTTATGAACCGACCCGTGCAAGGAGTGTCCGAATGAGCAAGCTTGCTGTTCCCGAGCTGGCATTGAACGACGGCAGCACCATTCCCGCTATCGGCTTCGGGACCTACAGGCTGAATGGTTCATCGGGCGTCGAGGGAATGGTCTCCGCCATTCGCAACGGCTATCGCCTGCTGGATTCCGCTTTCGATTACGAAAACGAAGGCGCGCTCGGCGCCGCGATCCGCAAGGCCGGCGTGCCGCGCGACGACCTGACCGTGGCCTCCAAACTGCCGGGCCGGCACCACCATTTCGACGAGGCCATCGCCACGGTCGAGGAATCGCTCTATCGCGCGCAGCTCGATTATTACGATCTCTATCTGATCCACTGGCCGAACCCCAGTGAGAACCTTTACGCCGAAGCCTGGAGTGCGCTGGTCGAGGCCCGCAGGCGCGGGTTGGTGCGCTCGATCGGCGTCTGCAATTTCCTACCGGAGCACCTCAAGCGGATTATCGCGGATAGCGGCGTGATCCCGGTCATTAACCAGGTCGAACTGCATCCCTATTTTCCGCAGCATGAACAACTGGCCTTCGACCGGTCGCTCGGCATCGTGACCGAGGCCTGGAGCCCGCTCGGCCGCGCCAATCACCTGATGAAGGAGCCGGTTATCGAGAAGATCGCCAAGCGGGTAGAGCGGACGACGGCCCAGGTGATCCTGCGCTGGCATGTGCAGCTTGGCAGCGTCTCGTTGCCCAAGGCCGCCAGTTCCGCGCGGCAGGTCGAGAATCTCTCGGTGTTCGATTTCGAACTGAGCGCCGACGACATGGCGGAAATCGCGACGCTTGCGCGGCCCGATGGCCGGACCTTCGATCAGGACCCGGCCCGTTACGAGGAATTCTGACTGTTCCAGACTGCTACCACGGGGCTACCGTCAGAATACGGCACGATCAGGGAGACCATTGCCCCGATCGCGTTGCGAACGGTGGAAGATTGGATCGTCGCGCACACTATAGTGCCGGCTACAGCGTCGGCAGGCGCAGGGCCCTCTGCGCCCATGCGAGCGCGGTGACGAGTTGGCGCTGCTGCACCTGCCGCACCCGTGGTGCGTGCGGAATGACGGGCAGGCCCGCACGCGCCGCGAAGTAGCCCGAAACCCATGCCGCGATCTCCGGCGCATCAGGCAATAGCGCCTCGGGAACGGGTCCGCCTTCGCTGGCAAGGCTCGGCAGCCAGAAACCCAGGTCGAGGCGCGGGTTGGACAGGCAGGCTTCCGACCAATCGATCAGCTTCGCTCCTGCCTCCGGGAAGGCCAGATTGTCGCTACGAATGTCATAATGACAGCTCGCGGAACCCGACGTTGGGCAGCAGGCTTCCGCTGCCAGCAATTCAGGCAACGCGCGGCTGAGCCAGGCGTGCGAAGCAATGCCCAGTCCCAGGAAAGGCTGCGGATCGCGCTGAACGAGCGCCCATCCGGCCTCCATGTCGCCATGGATGTCGCGATAGGGGCGCAGCGCCGCCGGCGAGGCGTGCAGACGCTCGACGAGACACAGGGTGCTTTCGATCGTCCGCGCATGCCATGGCGGCGCGATAAAGCAGCCGGACAGATCTTCCGTCACCAATATCGGATGCGTTTCGTCATCTTGAAAACCGATGAGAGCAGGACGGAACGACACGTCTACCATCTGGTAGGCCGCGGCTTCCCTGCGGAGCGCGGACGATGTCTCGCTATTGGTCGCAATCTTTACGAACGCGCTCTTGCCCGCAGCAGCCTCGACCCGATATCGCGCGGCGGGCGTATAGCCGCCGACGACGCGCACAAAAGCGTCCGGAGTCCAGTTCAGGATCGATGCGATACGTTCGGCGATCTGCGGGTCCATGAATCGTCACACCAATGCGCAGGCACATCAGAAACGATGGCCTTATTTGCCTGCAATATGCGCCCCCGCACCCAGCGCGTCGATTCCGGTCCGGACGGCGCGGAATAACGCGGCCGCTGCCGGATCGCCATCGGATGCCGGAGCATCGAAATACAGAAAATAACCGAGGGACTCCTGCGGGGTGACTTTGCAAATAGTTTCTGAGGCAACCGGGAGGCGGTGGCGACGTCATGTTTCTGTCAGATGCCCCATTTGCGGGTCTGCTTGGGGGCAAGAATTATGAGCGATGTGTATGATTACGATCTGATCGTCATCGGCTCCGGCCCTTCGGGACGGCGGGCGGCCGTACAGGCGTCGAAATTCGGCCGATCGGTGCTGGTGATCGAACGACAGGCCCAGGTTGGCGGCGTGTCGGTTCATACCGGGACCATTCCTTCCAAGACATTGCGCGAGACGATCCTGAACCTGACCGGCTGGCGGGAACGCGAATTCTACGGCGTCAATTACCGCGTGAAGCAATGTATCGAGGCGCAGGATTTGAGCATGCGCCTGAGCAAGACCATTCAGGGCGAGGTGGAGGTGCTGGAGCATCAGTTTGCTCGCAACGACATCGCCGTGACCAAGGGGGAAGCGCGTTTTCTCGATCGCCATACGCTGGCGATCGCGGAAGGTGAGGGGGTCGAGCAACGGGTGCGCGGGCGCGCCATCGTCATTGCCGTGGGTTCCATACCGCACCGGCCGGCTTATGTGCCCTTCGACGATGCCCGGATCATCGACAGCGATGGCATGACGCGCCTGACCAGCCTGCCACGTTCGCTGACCGTAATCGGCGGGGGTGTGATCGGCATCGAATACGCAACGATCTTCAGCGCGCTGGGCGTGCGGGTGACGATCATCGATCAGCGCGAACATGTGCTGGAATTCATCGACCATGAAACGGTGGAAGAATTCGTGCATCAACTGCGTGATCGCGGCGTCAATTTCCGTCTGGGCAGCACGGTGGAATCGATTGTGGTCGAGGCGGACCAGCCTGTCGCCATTCTGGAGGGTGGCCGGCGCGTGCGCGCGGATCTGCTGCTTTATACGGGAGGCCGACAGGGCGCGACGGAGGTCCTGGATCTGGAGGCCGCCGGACTGAAAGCGGATTCGCGCGGGCGGTTGACGGTGGATCCGATCACGTTCCAGACCGAAATTCCGAATATCTACGCCGCTGGCGACGTGATCGGCTTTCCCGCGCTGGCGTCTACCTCCATGGAACAGGGCCGTATCGCGGCCTGCCATGCCTGTGGCCAGCCCGTGCCCGCCGCGCCGAAATTCTTTCCCTATGGCATCTATGCAGTACCTGAAATCTCTACCGTCGGCCTGTCGGAAGAGGAGGTTCGGGCGCGGAAGATCCCTTACGAGACCGGGATCGCCCGTTTCCGCGAGACCTCGCGCGGCGTGATCATGGGCAAGACGGAGGGGTTCCTGAAGCTCGTCGTCGGGCTGGAGGGGCACCGCCTTCTGGGCGTGCATATTGTGGGGGAAGGGGCGACCGAGCTGATCCATATCGGTCAGGCGGTCCTGAATTTCGATGGCAGCGTCGAATATTTCATCGAAGCGACCTTTAACTATCCGACCTTTGCCGAGGCATACAAGATTGCGGCGTTGGATGTATGGAACCGGATTACGCCGCGTGATGCCGTGGAAGGCATCTTGCCGGCGATCTCTCCACCGGAATCGGCGCCACGACGCGCGACACGTCGACCAGGCAGTGGAAGTCCTAAAAAAACGCCCTGACAATGGGGGCGAACGTGGTTGGCTTGATGGACACGCGCAGACGTGCCGTAACGGGTTCTCGACAGCGACACGGCCTGCGTGGGAGGAGCATTCCATCCAGCCCTCGCCGACAGTCGAATGTTGTATAATATATATTATGCCAACTCATATGTGCGCCACGATGGAGGCTGCCATGGGGTTCCGCGGGCGGCTTTCTGGGTTACAACATGATGATACAGGATTTTCCGGCGATCGGGGCTGCATGACCAATTCTTCCGTACTGGGGTTCGCCCTGTCGGGTATCGACGCCATTCCCGTACGGGTCGAGGTGCAGCTTGCGCCTGGCCTGCCATCGTTCCTGATCGTCGGTCTGGCCGACAAAGCCGTGGCCGAAGCGCGCGAACGTGTGCGCGCGGCACTGGCGGCCATGGGCCTGGCGCTGCCGGCCAAGCGCATCGTGGTCAATCTGGCGCCCGCCAACATCGTCAAGGAAGGATCGCATTTCGACCTGCCCATCGCGCTGGCCCTGCTGACGGCAATGGCTGTCGTCCCGCCCGAGGAAAGCGGACGTTATGGCGCGATCGGCGAATTGTCGCTGGATGGACGGATCAATCCGGTGCCCGGCGTGCTCCCCGCCGCCCTGAGCGCGATCGACCAGTCGCGCGGCCTGATCTGCGGCGCGCAGCAAGGCCCCGAAGCGCGCTGGGCCGGCGACGATCTGGATATCGTCGCGGCGGACTGCCTGCTGACACTGGTCAATCATCTGACCGGCGAACAGGTTCTGCCATCGGTCGAACTGCCGGCTCGCCTGCCGTTCGACCTTGCAGGCGGACCGGATCTGGCGGATGTGCGCGGCATGGAAACGGCGCGCCGGGCGCGGGAAATCGCGGCGGGCCGCGCGCCCGCCCGGTTGTTGACCCCCCCCCCCCGGGCCGGCCAAACCAAGCTGGCGGGCCGTCGGGCGTGCATGGTGGCCCCCCTCACCAGTGCCGAGATCCTGGAGATCAGCCGGATTCACAGTATCTCCGGCCAGTTGCCCATGGGGTTGCCCATCTTTCGGCCCCCCTTTCGCGATCCGCATCACTCGACCAGCCAGGTTGCCCTTGTGGGTGGCGGCAGTCGGATACGGCCCGGCGAAGTCAGTCTGGCGCATCGAGGCGTGCTGTTTCTCGACGAACTGCCGGAATTTTCGCGCCCGGCGCTGGAGGCGCTGCGCCAGCCGATCGAGACCGGCACCATTACGGTGGCGCGGGCGTCGGGGCATGTCACCTACCCTGCCCGCTTTCAATTGGTCGCGGCCATGAATCCCTGCCGTTGCGGCTATCTGGGAGATGCGACGCAGGAATGCCGCAAGGCGCCGCGTTGTGGCGAGGATTATACGTCCCGTATCTCTGGCCCGATGCTCGACCGGATAGATATGAGCGTGCATGTCGAACCGGTCTCGCCCGCCGAGCTGGCTGGTCTGCCCAACGGTGACAGCAGCGCCGTGGTGGGGCGTCGCGTCGCCGCCGCGCGCGCGATCCAGGCCGCGCGCCAGGACGGACTGACCAATGCCGAGGCCTCGCCCGACCTGTTCCCCGTCAATGCCCTCGCCCGCGATTATGCCGTGCGGGCGGCTGACCGGCTGCGCCTGTCGGCGCGTGGATTTACAAGATTGCTGCGCGTCGCCCGCACGATCGCCGATCTGGCTGGAGAGACGGAAACGGGCCAGCCCCATGTCGCCGAAGCCCTGACCTACCGGTTGCGTCGACCCGACCGGCGTTCTTGATTGGCATCACGTCTTGATGCACAAATACTTATATAAGTGAGTTATTTACTATAATAATACAACGAATTACAAATATTAATTGGCATAATATATATTAAACGACTTTTATATTTTATGATTACTTTATTTATTACTTTGTGCCTTCCGGCGACGATCAGCCCTATGAAAGCGTCCGGCGTCCGCGCGGCGCGGGATCGTGAGACGTGACCGGGCAATGGTCACAGGGGCGTGAGCGATCGGATGCGTTGATCCGTGTCAACGATGATCGGCTGCTTGTGACATATTATGTCACAACAACGGCTGATCAGGAGGCAATTCCGATGACCGATCTTCCCTGGCTCACTTCAAAGCCCGAAGCACCGGAACCCATTCGTGGCGATCGCGGCGCCAGCATTCTCGGCCCGCGCAATCTTCCTCGTGAACGCGAAGTGCCCGATCTGCTTGCGTCGCCGGATACCGATGCCGGAACCATTCCCAACCTGAAATTTTCCTACGCCGACGCGCGCAATCGCCTTGGCTCGGGTGGTTGGGCGCGCGAAATCACCATTCGCGAACTCCCTGCCGCCACCACGCTTGCCGGCGTCAACATGCGCCTCAAGCCCGGCGGATACCGCGAACTGCATTATCACAAGGAAGCCGAGTGGGGCTTCATGATCGCAGGCAAGGCCCGCGTCACCGCCATCGACACCGAGGGGCGCCCCTTCGTGGATGATGTCGAGGCCGGCGATATCTGGAACTTCCCGGCCGGCATTCCCCATTCCATCCAGGGGCTCGGCGAGGAAGGGTGCGAATTCCTGCTGGTCTTCGATGATGCGAATTTCTCGGAAAACGAGACGTTCCTTGTAAGCGACTGGTTCGCCCACACGCCGCGACACATCCTCGCGAAGAATTTCGGCGTCCCGGAATCCGCGTTCGCCCATCTGCCCACCGAGGTCGAAAAGACGCGCTGGATCTTCAACGGCACCGAACCCACGGTCGCGAAGCAGGACGCGATCAAGTGCCCTCAGGGGCCGTCGCCAATCCAGTACACCCATCGCTTCCTGAAGCAGAAGCCCGCCCAGGCCGCCGGCGGGACCGTGCGGGTCGTGGATTCACGCAATTTTCCGGCGGCGTCCACCATCGCCGCCGCGATCAACGTCGTGGAACCGGGGCGGCTGCGTGAACTCCATTGGCACCCCAACAACGACGAATGGCAGTATTTCGTCCGAGGCCGTGCCCGCATGACCGTTTTCGCATCCGGCGGCAAGGCGCGGACCTTCGATTACTGCGCCGGCGATGTGGGATACGTACCGCTGGGCATGGGCCATTATCTGGAAAATATCGGCGACGAGCCGATGGTGTTCCTGGAAGCTTTCAGGAGCGACCGGTTCGCCGATTTCTCGGCCAACCAATGGCTCGGCCTGTCACCGCGCCAGATGGTGAAGGAGCACCTCAACCTCGATGAGGACACCCTGTCGAAACTGCGCCAGGACAAGCCCCTGATCGTCTGATGCTCCCTACGACGCGCTCGGCGCTGCGGGTGACGGCGTTGGGCCTCGTCGCCGGATATGTGGACGCCGTGGGGTATGTGGAACTCCACGGCATCTTCAGCGCCGCCATGACCGGCAACTCGACCAATTTCGGCATTTCGCTTGCCGAACAGAACTGGCCGAAGGTGGCTGCCATCGGCACCGTTCTCGGCCTGTTTTTCTGCGGAGCCCTTGCCGCCAGCCTGCTGCGCCGCAGCCTGCGCGCCTATCGTCACGAATGGCTCTGGATCGCAGCCCTTCTGGTCCTGGCCCAATGCCTGCACTGGTCGCATGCCGCCGCCATGGGGGCGCGAACGGAAACCCTGCTGCTGACCGTCGCGATGGCCATGCAGGGCGAGGTGCTCTCCCGCTTCTCCAGCGTTTCCGTGCAGACGATCGTCGTCACGAACAACATCGTCAAATTCGCGGATAACATCGTGGGCTTTCTCTGGAACGCACAGCGCGGCAAGCCTGCCTTCTCCCTGGCCGCCGCCCTGCCCGGCCTCGGCTGGGCAGGCTGCATCGCCGGAGCGTTTCTCTCCGTCCTCATGCGTCAGGCGACATCCGGCTACTTCCTGTTGCCGGTCCCGCTCCTGATCGGCCTCTGCTTTCTCTGCCCTGACGACCTGCAACAGGATTGAACGCAGGGTCGTTGGCATGACCTGACGACGGCAGCAGTCATTCCCCGGCGAGAGACGAATGTGGGAAGTGTCTTTCAACGAAATGGTCCTCGGATCAGCCACTTTCTTGATAAATCATGACAGATCATGATAGCTTTGGAGCCGATACCTAAGGATGAAGCGTCATGGCGACTCACGAACGCGAAAAATTCGCGACGCAAGTCAACTCGGATATTTTGAAGACCGTGCGCGAGATCGCCAAAAACGAAGGGCGGCAACTTCAAACGCTGATTGACGAGGCACTCGCCGATCTGATCGAGAAGCGGAAGCAAAATCGACCGCGCGTGCATGTCATGGCGGCCTACCAAGCCAGCCACGAAACATTCGCCCCGCTCTATCGGAAACTGGCGGAGTGACCGATTACCTGACGGTCATCGAAGTTCTGGCCATTCATGACGATCAGATCCATCGCTATGGCGGCGCAGCGGGCGTCCGCGATCCCGGGTTGCTGGAAGCCGCGCTATTTCGTCCTCAGACCGGCTATTATGCTGATCTCATTGAGGAAGCCGCGGCACTCTGGGAAAGCCTGTCGCAAAACCACCCGTTCATTGACGGCAACAAGCGCACGTCTTTCGCCGTGACTTATACGTTCCTCGCCATCAACGGCGTCCGGCTCACGGCCGGTGCCAGGGAGACGGAAGATTTCGTGCTCGGCCACTATGCGGACGGAGCATTTGATTTCGAGCACCTGCGACGCTGGCTTCGAGACAATGTTGCTACAGGCGGGTCACCGGAAGAATAGAAGGTAAGGGACCGGGGAGACGCCGCCACCAATAGACTGCCCAGCGCCGGAAGAGACGATATGCTTCCTGTGCCCACCCCATCCGATCCCTGATGCGGCCGGGACGGAGCGTGTAATACAGCCTCGTACTGCAAATGGGTCGCGAACCCGCTTTCTGCCTGTCGAGCCGTGCTCAAGAACAGAAAATCAAGGTGTTGTATGCAATTGGCTGGGGGACCTGGATTCGAACCAGGGCTGACCGGGTCAGAGCCGGTAGTTCTACCGCTAAACTATCCCCCAACCGGGCGACCGGGCTTAGTGCCGTGCGGTGAGGGGCTGATAGCATCGGCCACGGAGCGTGACAAGCACCTTTCCGTGCTGTTTTTGCAATCGGACATATTTGTCTTGCCCTGCGTGCGGCTCAGCACACAGTATATACTCCATACGGTGGTGGCAGAGGGACCGTCCGATGGACAATACGATGTCCTGGCGCGATGGCCAGGAGGCGACGCGACTCCCCCGTGCTTCGGGATTTCGGCCGAATCGCGGCATGCTTGGCATGTTCGGCGCGATTGATCTTGGAACGAACAATTGCCGGCTGATGATCGCCGCCCCACATGCCGACGGCTTTCGTGTCGTCGATAGCTTCAACCGGATCGTTCGGCTGGGCGAGGGTCTGCAACGGACCGGGGAACTCAGCCCCCATGCGATGGATCGCACTATCAACGCATTGCGAATCTGCGCCATGCGCATGGAGCGTCGGCGGCTGTATCGCTACCGCGCGGTCGCGACCGAAGCGTGCCGCCGCGCCGGCAACGGCGCGGCCTTTATCGAGCGCGCCCGCCAGGAAACCGGGCTGGATATCACCGTGATTTCCTCACGCGAGGAAGCCGAACTGGCGATGGAAAGCTGTTCGGCCCTGCTGCATGACGACCGGGTGTGCCCCACGCGCACCCGCGCGCTGCTGTTCGATATCGGTGGCGGCTCGACCGAAATCGCGTGGGTCCGCACCGACCGGCATACCCGCCGCCAGGATCTCAGCGGTTATCTCAGCCTGCCGGCGGGCGTGATCACCCAGGCGGAGCAGTTCGGCGAGAGCGCGTTCAGCGAACAGGGCTATCAGCGGATGGTCGAGCAGATCGCCAACCAACTGCGCGCGTTCGAGGCCGTGCATTGCATTCGCCGCGAAATCAGCCGCGGCAATGTCAGCCTGATCGGCACCAGCGGCACCGTCACCACCCTGGCCAGCATTGCCCTGTCGCTCACACGCTACAGCCGGACGGCGGTGGACGGCACGATCCTGGAGGCCGGGCCGGCCCTGGAGGCGATTCGCACGCTGGCCGCCATGGGGCCGGTCGGGTTGAGCCAGCACCCATGTGTCGGCCCCGACCGTGCCCAGTATGTGATGCCGGGCTGCGCGATCTTCGAGGCCATTCACCGGGTGTGGCCGGTGCCGGAAATCATGGTGGCCGATCGCGGCCTGCGTGATGGTATGCTGCTGCGCATGATCAACGATTCGACCAGTGTGGCCATGCCGTCGTCACCGTCTCCCCTGCCCTTTGCCGCATCCCGGCCGCCGGCGATGGGCGTATCGCTTCCATGAAGCGTCGTCCTCCCGCCGGTGGTGGCAAGTCACGGGTTCCCGGCAAGGCCCTCAGCAGCAGTTCAGCCCCCGGTACCGGCGATGCGGCGGCGGATTCCGGCGCCGCACGCGCGACCCGGAGCCAGGCCGTATCGCTGCGCACCGCGCGGGGGCGCACCACGGCCCAGCAGCGCTGGCTCAACCGGCAACTGAACGACCCGTACGTGCAGGCCGCCCGCAAGCAGGGCTGGCGGTCGCGCGCGGCCTTCAAGCTGATCGAACTGGATGACCGCTTCCATCTGATCCAGCCCGGCATGCGGGTGGTCGATCTGGGCGCGGCGCCGGGTGGCTGGACGCAGGTGGCCGTCAAGCGCGGTGCGAGCAATGTCGTGGGCGTCGATCTGCTGCCGGTCGATCCTGTTTCCGGCGCCACGATTCTCGAAGGCGATTTCAATGATCCCGATCTGCCGGACAAGCTGACGGAATTGCTGGGTGGCCCGGCCGATCTGGTCCTGTCGGACATGGCGCCAAATACGACCGGCCACGCGCCGACCGACCATCTGCGCATTCTGGGCCTGGCGGAACTGGCCCTTGATTTCGCGCTGAAGGTGCTGGCACCGGGCGGCACCTTCGTCGCCAAGGTCTTTCAGGGCGGGTCTGAGAAGCAGATGCTGGAACCGATGAAGCACGCTTTCGCGACCGTTCGCCACGCCAAGCCGCCGGCCAGCCGCAAGGAATCGAGCGAACTGTACGTGGTCGCAACCGGTTTTCGACCCGATCGGGTTCTGCCGAAGCCATCGGAAGAGTAGAGTGAGGAAGGCGGGTTCAAACCGCCTTCCCGTTCGGCTCCCAGGTTAGAGCCCGCGCAGAAATGTGCTCGGCACCGAGAGCGCCCGCCATAGGGCCATAAGCCTCTTACGCCGCCATCTCGTCCGCCGACCATAGCCAGGCCGCGCCGCGCACGCCGGAACTGTCGCCATGCAGGTTGCGGACGACAGGTGTATCGCACTGGGGCGTGATGACGTAGCGGGGCATCAGCAACGGCACGCGGGCGTAGATCGAGAGCAGGTTCGATACCCCGCCACCCAGCACGATGACATCCGGGTCAAGGAAGTTGATCGCCATGGCGCAGGCACGCGCCAGTCGGTCTACATAGCGATCCAGCGCGCCGATGGCGGTGATGTCCCCCGCCTCGGCTGCCGCCTCGATTCCTGCCGTGTCGCGATGGCCCGGTCCTTTCCAGTCCTGCGCCAGGGCCGGGCCGCTCAGGAATCGTTCCAGGCAACCTTCGTTGCCGCAGAAACATTTGGGGAACGGCATTTCCGTGATTCGCGGCCAGGGTAGCGGGATGTGCCCCCACTCGCCGGCGATATGGTGGGCGCCGGTCAGCAGTTTGCCGTCCACCACCAGTCCGCCGCCCATCCCCGTACCGAGAATCACCCCCAGCACGACGCGGCGGCCGGCGCCAGCACCATCCACGGCTTCGGACAGGGCGAAGCAGTTGGCATCATTCTCGACCCGGACCTCGCGCCCGACGGATTCGATCAGATCTCGCCCGAAGGGCTGGTTGTTCAGCCAGGTGGCGTTCGCATTCTTGATGAGGCCGCTCTCCGGGCTGATCGAGCCCGGAATGCCGATCCCCACGGTGCCCGTGCCGCCCAGTTCGGCGTCCATGGCGGCGACGAGATCGCGAATGGCCGTGACCGCGCCGGCGTAATGTCCGGGATTGGCAATGCGTCGTCGGACCAGTTCCCGGCCGTCCGCGCGGGCCAATGCCGCGATTTCGATCTTCGTTCCGCCAAAATCGATTCCAATCCGATAGCCGGTCATATCCATCCCGTCAGCCGTGATATTTTCCATGGTCGCCATTTCTATCTATGGTGCGACCTTTCGTGCCGTAAAGTCACCCCCAGGCAGAGGGTTCGTGATCCGCTGCCGCCTTCCGGAGTCCGCTGCCATGAGCGAGACGCTGCTCGACGTCAAAGGGTTGAGCTGCCCCCTGCCCGTCCTCAAGGCCAATCGGGCCTTACGGAGCATGCAGCCGGGCGACCGGCTGCGCGTGATCGCGACCGACCGGGCCAGCGTTGCCGATTTCCAGGCATTCTGTCGTGAAACGGGCCATGCGCTGATCGCATTCGGCGAGGATGGCGGCGTGCTCTCTTTCGTGATCAGGCGCCGACCCGAAGCGGCGGCAACCACTTAGGACGCCATACTTGCCTGTTCGTTCCAAAGACGTGCCCTAAATGCCACATCCGGCACAAAATCCCCCTATCCGCCCTATGCCCTTGGCAGAAGCGGCCACCTGGGAGTAATTCCTGCGCCTCATGATGGAAGTACCGCACCCAATGACGGAAGATCTGTCCCAGCTCTCCTTCGAGGACGCCCTCGCGCAGCTCGAGGATATCGTGCGCAAGCTCGAAGGCGGACAGCTTCGCCTCCAGGATGCCATCGCATCCTATGAGCGTGGGGCGGCTCTGCGACGACACTGCGAAAGCAAGCTGAACGAGGCCGACGCCCGCGTTCAGGCGATCATCCAGCGGGCCGATGGCGCGCTGGAGACGAAATCGATGGATTGACGTACCGATGAGCCACACCACAGCGACCGCCCGGACAGGGCAGACCGCGGACCGCGCCAGCCTGCTGCGGTCTTCCCTGTCGACACGGGCCACGGCCGTCGAAGCCGCCATTGACAGTCTGTTGCCCCCGGTGCCGGGTGCCGAGGGTCGGGTGATCGACGCCATGCGCTATGCCACGCTGGGCGGCGGCAAGCGCCTGCGCGGTTATCTGACGGCGGAAGTCGCCAGCCTGTTCCATGTCGATGCTGCCCGGTCCTATCGCGTCGCGGCGTCCGTCGAGATGCTGCATGCCTATTCGCTGGTGCATGACGACCTGCCGGCGATGGATGACGACGACCTGCGCCGGGGCCAGCCCTCGACGCACCGCAAGTTCGACGAGGCGACCGCCATCCTGGCCGGAGACGCGCTCCAGACGATGGCGTTCGAGATTCTGGCTCATGAGGCCACCCACCCCGACGCGGCCATCCGCATCGGCCTGGTGGCCGCCCTCGCCGCCGCCTCGGGCGCGGCCGGCATGGTCGGTGGGCAGATGATCGATATGGAAGGCGAAGGCCGTTCGCTGTCCCTGCCGGAAGTCGAGCGCCTGCATGCGCTCAAGACCGGCTGCCTGATCCGCTACGCGGCCGAGGCCGGGGCGATTCTCGGGCAGGCCGATCCGTCGGTTCGTGCCCGCATCGCCGCCTATGGGCGCGACCTGGGCGCTGCCTTCCAGATTGCCGACGACGTGCTGGACGCCACCGCCAGCGCCGAGGAACTGGGCAAGACCGCCGGCAAGGACCAGGCGGCCGGCAAATCCACCTATGTCGCCCTGCTGGGCGTGGACGGTGCGGCCCGCGAGGCGCGGCGCGTGGCCGAACAGGCGGAAGCCCATCTCGATATCTTCGGACCCGAAGCCGACCGGTTGCGGGACCTGATCCGTTACGTCGTCGATCGCAGGAGCTGAAGACCATGGCCGAAGACAAGAGCCACGCCGAAATTCCGGACGACGCGATCCCGACGAAGGGCCGTTTTCCGCTGCTGGACCGGGTCAGCGCGCCGCGCGACCTGCGCAACCTGTCGGTGG
>NZ_JBDNXE010000030.1:0-36498 GCF_047721585.1 Gluconacetobacter sp. | reverse complement strand
ACCCCGCACGGCTGGTCGCGGGCGCCGACCGTCTGCGGCGGGAAACCGGCTGGACACCACGCTTCGTGGAACTCGACGAGATCGTCGCTACGGCTTACCGCTGGCGCCTGGAACACCCCCAGGGTTATGGCCCCGATCTGGGTGCGTGATAAGTCGTCTTACGGATCGCCTCCATTCAGGTCTTCGCATCCAGATGTGCGATGCTGTCTGGCAAAATGGATTGGCGATCGTAAGGTTAGCTTTTTCTACGGGCCATGTTGGAGTATGCCCGATCTGTTGCAAGGAGTGCCATGAACGCTTCTTTTCCGGTCCCGGTAAAACCGGCGATTGCCGCTGACGTATCCCGCCGTCTCGATCGTTTTCTGTGTCTGGATGATTTCGAGGCCGTTGCCCGGCGTCGCCTGCCACGGCAGATTTATGGCTATTACGCGGGAGCCGCGGAAACCAACCGCTCTCTGCGGGCCAATCGCGAAAGCTATGCCGCGCTCGCTCTCCTGCCGCGTGTGCTCGTCGATACCCGCGCGCGTTCGACGGCGGCATCTCTGTTCGGAAAATCTTTCAGCCTGCCGGTCGGCATCGCGCCAATGGGCCTGTCCGCCCTGTCGTCATTTCGGGGCGATCTTGTTCTGGCTCGGGCCGCAGCCGCCGAAAATGCGCTGATGGTGGCCAGTGCCACGTCACTCACGCCGTTGGAAACGATGGCTGCCGAGGGCGGGACGCGCTGGTTTCAGGCCTATCTGCCTGGCGATAAGGAACGGATCGCGGCGATGCTCCGCCGGGTGGAGGCCGCAGGGTTCGAGACGATCGTCCTCACCGCCGATGTGCAGGTCCCGGCGAACCGCGAGAACAACGTCCGCACCGGCTTTTCCATGCCCCTCCGGCCTACGCCGCGCCTTTTCTGGGACGGGGCGCTTCATCCCCGATGGTCGCTGGGAACCTTCATCCGCACCCTGATGGGCGGCATGCCGCATTTCGAGAACATGGACGCGTTTCGCGGGCCGGCGATCCTCTCCCGTTCCGCCGAACGCAATATCGGCACCCGCGACGGCCTGTGCTGGGAGCATGTCGCGTTCATGCGCGATGCCTGGAAAGGTCGCCTTGTCATCAAGGGGGTTCTTTCGCCCGAGGATGCTGCGCTTGCCCGCGCGGCGGGTGTCGACGGCGTCTGGCTGTCCAATCATGGCGGACGCCAGCTCGATTCAGCCATCGCCCCCCTGCTCATGCTGCAAGAGGTCGTCCGCGAGGCAGGCGAGATGGCGGTGCTGATCGACAGCGGTATCCGACGCGGCACGGATGTGCTCAAGGCCCTGGCGCTCGGTGCGGACTTCGTCTTCGTCGGCCGGCCGTTTCTGTATGCCTCGGTCGCGGCGGGCACCGCCGGCGTGCGTCATGCGCTGCGTTTGATGCGGGCGGAAATCGCGCGCGACATGGCGATGCTCGGCGTGAATACGATCGACGACCTGTCCCCCGCCTATGTGCGGCGGTTTGCAGCCCCGTGAGCGCATGGCTGGGATCGTGGATGATGCAGGCGAGGGCCAGCCTGCTTTCATGGGCGAAGACTGGCCTTTGACAGGAAAGGGCCGGGCTTCGCCCAACGCGCGGGAGGCTCCGGGCCTCGTAATCCCAATCCGCTAAACAAACGGTTTCCGAAGGTGCTCCTGCGGAAACCGTCTGCCTTTGGGCCGATAGGGCAGAGACCCGATATTCTTACGGGCTACGAGCAACCCGGTCCCGTTCTCTGCGAAATCCTGCCGGGACGGAGCCTTTATATGCTCATGCCACCGGTGAAATGCTTGTCGGTCGCTCCGGAGCGCGAAGCGGAATGCCTGCGGCCGCCAAACCCATGTCCGGATTGCGCGGCGGCGCGCCCATTCCGAGCACCGCCATCTTCGTACCTGCGACGGCACGAAGCTGTTCTGGCAGGTAGCCCATGCTGGTGAATGCCCGGATCAGCATCGCGCACCCCATGCGGAAGGTGTTCCATGACAGTTTCGCGTTTTTCGCGACCATGAACAGCCCGACCGCATTGCGTATGCGTGTCTCGAAGGCGCCAACCATCCTGCCATTGCCCAGATAACCGCCATAGACATGCATGCGAAGAGGGTGGTTATCGAAAGAGGCCAGTAGCTCGCGCACCTCTTCTTTCGGATCTATCTTGTCCTTCGCAAATGTATTGTAGATCGGTCCACTATAGAGCGGCCTCGTATGGGTCATCGGCACCTCGTCCACGATCGCGGCGCGATAGGCGGGGTCCTTCATCAGCATCGTCCAGATCATGTCCGTGCCCCAGCCGGTGAAATGCCGCTCGAACATCGGCAGAAGCGTACGGAGATAGGACGATTTGATGCAGCAGGCCATGGATTCAAGAAACGTGCTGTACCGGAGACGAAAGCCCGGCATGCGCAGGACGATGGCGTGCGACATGTAGCTTTCGATCGTCATGGCCGGTTGCGCCATCGTCAGGTCGTATTCCACCGCGATGTCGAACAGCCTGTTGATGTCGGACGCTTCCATCAAAAGGTCGTCGTCCGGGAGCATGATATACTCATAGCGATGCAGCAATTCGGGATGGGCCTTGAAGTGGCGTGCGATGCTGTCCCACTTGGTCCCGTAATCGAATACGGGCGGCAGATCGCCATCCTGGCAGTGCGAGCGGTCCTTGGCGTAAGCATTCAGTTGCAGATCCCAGTTCCGCGTGACCGTCTTGTCTGCAATCCAGCTATGATGCAGCGAGTTGTCACCGACACGGGCAAGCACAAGGAAGCGCCTGTTCTCAGAATGAAATTCGTGTTCCGGTTTCATAAGGAAGTCTCCCCGAACGGAATTCTGATGTTCTCATGTGAACTGCTGAAGGCGGATAGGTGATCCCTGACGCAAAACGCGCGCGATCCGCGAGGCGATGAGTGCATCAAGGCGACGTTTTATTTGTGGTGGCATGATATCGATGTCTCCTTGCAGCGAGATGCGCGCTGCCCGACGATGAAAAACATTCAAAAGACCGGTGGCGCCCCTGGTTGCAAAAACGGCCAGGATGCGTCTTTCGACGACAGTTCACTGACGCCCAGAGGCCAGGAAATCCCGATCAGTGGGTCGTCATGGCGCACACCGCCTTCCATGTCGGGCGCATAGGCGGCGCTGACAGGGTAGAAAACCTCGGTATCGTCGGTCAGTGTCTGGAAACCATGGGCAAATCCCGGCGGTACATAAAGAAGTCTGTGATTCTCGGCGGTCAGCACGAAGGCTTCATGCTGTAGATAGGTCGGCGATGCGCCGCGCAGGTCCACGATCACATCGACGATCTCTCCTCTGGTGCAGCGCATCAGCTTGGCTTCGGCGTGGGGGACGCGTTGGAAATGCAGCCCCCGTACCGTGCCTCTGTTGCGTGAAAAGGACATATTATGCTGCACGAAATCGGCGATCAGCCCGTGTGCCGCAAACTCCTCCCTGCACATCATCCGGGCGAAGAAGCCCCGGTCGTCCCCGCGGGGCTCCGGGTCTATCAGCATCGCATCCTTCAGTGTGGTTTCATGAAAGATCATAGACAACCTCTTCGATTGTCATGACCGGCGCGAAAATCTCTTCCTGCTCCGCATAAAGGCGGTCGATCGTTCGCCCCACCGGCAGGTCGACATCGGCGAAGGTGATGGGCTGATCCCTGGGAATGGGCCTGTTTATTCGGCCGCCGATCGCAAGCCCCAGAGGGATCAGGTTCTCCGCACGTATCGTCTCGATATTCTCGATCATTCCATAAGCTTCGAACCCGCCAAGCTCGGTAATGACATCTCCCGGCGCCAGGTCCTTCTTGGCCAGCGCGATAACGCCGACGCTGGGGCCAGCCTTCGGCGTGAGCGTCGCATCCCCGAACAGAACGGCCCGCGCGACCGAGCCGGGAACCTCGAAATGGCATAGATGAAAGGGGGTATAGAAACAATAATAAGGCCCAGGCCCCATTTTGTAATAATTCAGGAAATGCCGCTGGCGTGGGTCTTCCATCGTCCCGATGACGAAGACGCCGGGACCGGGCCGCGCGCCGATCACATAATCGACGATGCCGGGCCCGCCGGCGGCGAGATGGGCGTCGAGGTGGGCGGCAAAGGCGCCGGTCGTTTCTTCAAGTGGCTTCAGCGGTGCATAAGGGTCTCCGCCCGAGAAATCCGGCCCGATCATGCCGCGCCGCGCCACCTTCATGCCGGTGCCGTTGGCGATGACCGTCTGCTCGAACGAGATTTTCGTGCCATCGGCGAACGATGCCGCCATGGCCGGGTCCAGGCCCCATTTCTGCGCGAAGGAAATCTGCGTGTCGGGGGTACGATACGGATCGTAGAGTCCCTTGATGCTGCCGCACAGTACCGGACGGACGCCGATCCCCTCCATGAAGCGGACCAGATTCATCATCACGCCCGGCTGGTCGCCATCCCCGGCGGTATAGACGACGCCGGCTGCGTCCGCTTTCACCTTCAGGATTGGACCAATGGTGCCGTCGAGTTCCGCATTCACCTGGATCAGATGCTTGCCGCCCTCGATCGCGGCCAACACCGCGCGGGCGGCATATTCCATCGACCCGGTCGCCTCGATCACAGCGTCGATCCCTGCCGCCCTCGCCAGTAGCAACGGATCGTTCGTGACAGCCCGTGCCCCCGAGGCAATCGCGGCGTCCAGGGCGGTGGCGTCCGCGCACCATACGGGGTCGAGCCCGAGTTCGGTAAAGACCGCCTCGCCGTTCGCGCGGGTTCGGTTGGCGACCGCGACGACACGCATGCCCGGCGTCGCGATCTCGATGGTGCGGGCGATGGCGCGCGCCTGGGTGCCCGCTCCGATGATGGCGACGGTCA
The DNA here is from genome assembly GCF_047721585.1 of Gluconacetobacter sp. Taxonomy (NCBI): domain Bacteria; kingdom Pseudomonadati; phylum Pseudomonadota; class Alphaproteobacteria; order Acetobacterales; family Acetobacteraceae; genus Gluconacetobacter; species Gluconacetobacter sp. The sequence continues at coordinate 31,666 of NZ_JBDNXE010000030.1, read as the reverse complement.
CCGGTCGCCCTTCCGCCTCACGCTTTTTCAGCGCCGTATCAACGATGATCATGTTTCGGCTCCTGCCGATTATGTCGTTTCCGATGCTCTCACGCCATATTGCTCCGTCCGCCGCGCGTCCGGATCGGCGCCTGTCAGTCGGACCATACTTTCCAGGGGGGCGCCTGGGTTGCCCACGCGGCTTCGAGAACCTGCTTGTCGCGCAACGTATCCATGCTCTGCCAATAGCCGTCGTGTACGAAGCTCGACAGCTTGTCGCGCTCGATCAGCCGGTCCATTGGTTCGGCCTCCCATGTCGTCAGATCATCGTCGATCAGGTCGAAGATCTCCGGCTCGCATACGAAGAAACCGCCATTGATCAGTCCGCCATCGCCAGCCCGCTTCTCGCCGAAACCGCGCACGGCCGCTCCGTTGTCACTCAGATGCAGCGCGCCGTAACGTCCGGGCTGGACCACCGCCGTCAACGTGCACCACGTATCGCGGGATTTGTGGAAGGCCACGAGGTCGTTGATGTTGACGTTGCTTACGCCGTCGCCATAGGTCAGGCAGAACGTGTCGTCTTCCAGATAGCGGCGCGCGCGGCGGATGCGGCCGCCCGTGAGGGAATCCTTGCCGGTGTCCAGCACCGTGACGCGCCAGTTCTCGGTCTGTGCCTGGAGCCAGTTCACCTCTCCGGTGCCGAGGTCGATGGCAAAATCGCTGCGCGACGCGCGATAGCGCATGAAGTAATCGCGGATGAAATCGATGCGATATCCTCCAAGAACGACGAAATCTGAAAACCCGTAATGGGCATACATCTTCATGATATGCCAGAGGATCGGCCGGCCACCGATCTCGGCCATGGGCTTGGGACGGATCATCGTCTCCTCGCTCAGCCTTGTTCCGAAACCTCCAGCAAGTATAGCGACTTTCATCGATCAATCCTCCATTTTATATTTATATGTTATGGGATTGTTTTTCGCTCGTGGTGGCTTTGCCGATGCGGGAGGGAACCCGGATCGGCCCCTCTCAGGGGCGCGCCGATCTTTGCCAGACAAGTGCCGAATCGAGGCGCCCCGAAGCCATGTGTGCCTCCAGAACCTTGAGTCGAATCAAAGGAGAGTTGCGAAAATCCGCGTCTTCGAAAGCCATGCGTTCCAGCCCGGCCTTCAACTCCCCGATCGAATCACGCAGCGTTACTTGCGGCTGATGATCCGGCGCCAAGGATCTGTAGAGACTAAAATCGACCCGATAGGACCGGCTGTCCACCGGTGCCTCGGTATTGACGCTGACCGTGGTCCCCGGCAGCATCTCAGCCACGGCATCGGCGATCTGCCTTACCTGATAATTGCGATCGTCACTGCCGACATTGACCGCCAGATAGCGCCCGCCGGCTTCCGCCGGGCGGTCGACCGCCCAGTCGATCGCGCGCGCCATATCGGCGGTATCGATCATCGGCCGCCATGGGGTTCCATCCGAAAGCACGCTGAGCTTGCCAGTGACCATCGCGGATGCGACGAAATCATTCAGCACGAGATCGAGCCTCAGCCGATCGGACATGCCGCAGGCAGTCGCGAAGCGGAGGCAGGTGATCACCATGTCGGTGTCGATCTGCTCCAGTGCCTTTTCCGCGCCAATCTTGGATCGGGCATAGGCCGTCACGGGATTGACCGGATCGCTCTCCTTGCGCGGACCACCTTCCGCGATACCGTATATGCTGCAACTCGATGCGAAAACGAAATGGTGTACGCCAGCGTCCGCGGCGGACCTGGCCAGGGCGATCGTGGTATCCTGATTGATGTCGTAAGTGATTTTTTCGAATTTATGGCCCATCGGATCGTTCGATATGGCGGCGAGCTGCACGACCGCGTCATATCCGGCAAGCCGCTCGGGTGTGATGGACCGTACGTCGCCGTAGAATTGCGCATCGAGACTATGCTCCGGCAGGCACATGGCGCCGGTGAGACAATGGGCGAAATAGGCATTGTCGAAACCGTGCAGCACGGCGTCGGGCCGCATCTGACGGAGATACTTGCAGACCGTAGATCCGACATAGCCCATATTTCCGGTAATCAGTATTTGCATTGCAGCCGGCTCCTTGCCAGAGGCTGAAGTTTGTCAACTCGCGACCTGCCGAAATATCAGCGCGGTATAGAGGAGATATCCACAAAACTGCGTGAATGCTGTTTGTCCAGGCTGGTGTCTTCTCTCACTCCACAGGGAGCCGAAAAGCCAAAAATGGCCCGAAATCCGGGCAATCTTTCCAGCGCTGCGGCGAGAAGGTTAAGATGTTCTGAAGAGAAAGGTTTCGTTGTACGCAAGAAAAAGGTTTTCTGTTTCTGGATCAGGAGGAACCGGCTTTGGGGCGTGTCCGTAGCGGCCGGTGCGAGGCGATGATCTGGCGACGCCACAAAGGATTTCCGGATCGCGATGGTGGAGGCGCAGGCCCGCGACACGCCGACCGACTGGGTGGAGCCCGCGATCGTGTGATTGGAAAGGATGCAACCCGAAACTTGCCGTGGTGGCGGTCGTTTCATTCATGCGGAGATGCGGGCAGGATTGCCACCGCATCCTTGCCACAGCCTGTCGAGCAAAAGCCCCTGGCGACAGGGGTGCTGCGAAGAGGCGGCATATCTTCGCGTATGAGCGCGGTTTGGAGCAGTCTTTAATACAATGAAAGGCGTCCGGTCGGGTTGTATGGGAGCGGTTCAGTCTGGTCTGACACCGTCCTCGGGACAGCGTTCTGAACCCGGAACCCGTGTCCAAGCGGGGTATGGTGCTGTATGAGGCTGTTTTCTTTATTTATAACAGCATATTGGCGTATCCCGGATGCCTCTGGCTGACAGCGGCTGAGCTATGTGATAGCCGTTATCCGCATAAATTTTTCATGGCCTGGCTGCACGGCATCGGCCGCGTGCCGGATGATGGGGCGGACGGCGAGATCGTCGGTTTCCGAGATAATATTGAGACTGAATAGAGCAGTAGGGAGGATGCCATGTCTGACACGACGCTTCCGGTGATTGGCGCGCAGGCGGCGAGCACGACGAAGATTGTCCCGGTCATTCTGTCTGGCGGGACGGGGAGCCGGCTGTGGCCGCTGTCGCGGGCGAGCTATCCGAAGCAGCTCTGGTCGCTGGTGGGGAACCGGACGATGCTGCAGGAGACGGCGTGCCGTGGGGTTGGGGCGATGTTCGAGGCCCCGATCGTGATCTGCAACCACGACCATCGCTTTCTGATTGCCGAGCAACTGCGCGAGGCGGGGATCGAGAATGCGCGGATCGTGCTGGAACCCGCCGGTCGCAACTCCGCGCCGGCGATTGCCGCCGCGGCCCTGCTGGCCGCGGAAAGCAATCCGGATGCGGTGCTGTGGATCATGGCGGCCGATGCGGTGATGACCCGGCCGGAAACGCTGGAACAGCTTCTTCCGGCGGCGGCGGCTGCGGCGCAGCGGGGCCATATCGTCGTCTTCGGCATGCATCCGACCCGGCCGGAAACCGGTTACGGCTATATCGAGGCCGGCCAACCTTTGGCCAGACTGCCCGAGGTCAGCACGGTCGCCGGGTTTATCGAGAAGCCGGATGCGGAGACCGCCGCCGAACTGGTGGCGTCGGGCAAGTATATGTGGAATTCGGGGATGTTCGTCTTTACGGCGCACACCCTGCTCCAGGAAATGGAAGTCCATGCTCCGGTGGTGCTGGCGCCTGTGCGGCAGGCGGTGGAGCGCCGCACCGGCGACCTGATCTTCCAGCGCCTCGACCCTGCGTCGTTTCTCTCGGCGCCGGATATTTCCTTCGATTACGCGGTGATGGAACATACCGACCACGCGGCGGTCATCGCCGGAGATTTCGGCTGGACCGACATCGGAAGCTGGAATGCGCTGTGGGATATCGGCGAGAAGGACGGCGCGGGCAACGTGGCGCAGGGTCATGTCTGCCTGGAAGGGGTGCATGACAGCTACGTTCGGTCGGACGAGATACTGACCGCCGTTGTCGGGCTCGATGATGTCGTGGTGGTGACGACCCGTGATGCGGTGCTGGTGACGCAGAAGAGCCGGGCGCAGGACGTGAAGAAGATCGTGACCCGGCTGCAGGCCCAGGGGCGCAAGGAGGCGGAGGCCCATAACCGGTGCTACCGGCCATGGGGCTTCTATGAGAGCCTGATCCAGGATGCGCGCTTCCAGGTGAAGCGCATCGTCGTGATGCCGGGCGAGAAGCTGTCGCTCCAGAAACATTATCATCGGGCGGAACATTGGGTGGTCGTCAGTGGCGTGGCGCTGGTGACGCGCAATGCCGAGCAGATCACCGTCCATGAGAACGAGAGCATCTACCTGCCGCAGGAATGCACCCACCGGATGGAAAATCCGGGCCGTATCCCGCTGGTGCTGATCGAGATCCAGACCGGGTCCTATCTGGGAGAGGATGATATCGTCCGCTTCGAGGACACCTATAACCGGACCTGATGGTTACAGATTGCAAGAGAAGTCGAGGCAGCGAAGATGACAGAACGATCCCGTTTTCTGGTGACCGGTGGGGCGGGCTATGTGGGCAGCCATGTCGTCGCCGCCCTGCGGGATGCGGGGCATGATGTGCTGGTGTTCGACAATCTGCGGACGGGGCATCGGGAGGCGGTGCCCGACGGGGTGACGTTCGTCGAGGGCGACCTGGCGGACCGCGCGCTGGTCGATACGATCCTGGCCAGCGGCCCGTGGGCTGGGGTGCTGCATTTCGCGGCGCTGTCGCTGGTGGGGGAGAGCATGCAGCACCCGCTGCGCTACATGGAAGCCAACGCGGGGCTGGGCTTCACGCTGATCGACGCCTGCATCCGCCATGGCGTGAAGCGCTTCGTGTTTTCCTCGACGGCGGCGCTGTTCGGGCAGACGGAGGACGCGCTGATCACGGAAGCGACGCCGATCGTTCCCGGTTCTCCCTATGGCGAAAGCAAGCATATGGTGGAGCGTGCCCTGCTGTGGGCCGACCGGATTCATGGGCTGCGCAGCGCGTGCCTGCGCTATTTCAATGCCGCCGGCGCTGATCCCGACGGGCGGCTCGGGGAGGACCATCGGCCGGAGACCCATCTGATCCCGCTGGTGATCGATGCGGCATTGGGGCGGAGGGAGGCGCTGCATCTGTTCGGCGACGACTATCCGACGCCCGACGGAACCTGCATCCGCGACTATATCCATGTCACGGATTTGGCCCATGCCCATCTGGCGGCGCTGGATGCGATCCATGATCGCAGCGTGGTCTATAATGTCGGCACCGGGCGAGGACATTCGAACATGGAGGTGATCCGCAGCGTGGAGCGGGTGACCGGGCGTGTGGTGCCGTGGCATCTGGCGCCCCGCCGCCCAGGCGACCCCGCACGGCTGGTCGCGGGCGCCGACCGTCTGCGGCGGGAAACCGGCTGGACGCCACGCTTCGTGGAACTCGACGAGATCGTCGACACGGCTTACCGCTGGCGTCTGGAACACCCCCATGGATATGGCCCCCTTCAGGGCGGATAAGCGCGGCGACGGCCGGTCGACCCATGCAGCGGCCATTTCCGGGCGCGATCCGGGCATGCGCGCGGGTCAGGTCGGCCACGCAGGAAACGATACCCAGGGAGAGACGGCATGAAACTGAGCGCGCGCAATCAGATCAAGGGCACGGTCACGGCGGTGACCAAAGGCCAGACCACCGGCCATGTGACGATTGATATCGGCGGGGGCGTCGTGATCACCTCGGCGATCACGAACGAGGCGATCGACGATCTCGCCTTGGCGGTGGGCGATGAAGCCTATGCCGTTATCAAGGCATCGGACGTGATGGTGGGTAAATAGAGCGCGGCACGTCGGCCGGCTCTATCCCCACATGTCGCGTAGCCGTGCGGCCATGTCGATGCGGACCTGCTTTGCCGCGTCCCGGCGTTCTGCATCCTCCGGCGTGACGACTGGCCAGGCGCGTGTTTCGAAGAGGGGCAGCATGGCCGGGTCGATGAAGCGGGTTCGCGCGGCATAGACATGGCGGTCGCCCATGCCATGCTGTCCGTGGACGTGAAAACGCTGCGGCACGATCAGGTCGAGGGACTCCTTCGCCCGTGTCATGGCGACGTAGAGCAAGCGGCGTTCTTCGTCGATCTCCTCGGTTTCACCGGTGCCGAGGTCGGAGGGGATGCACCCATCGACAGTGTTGAGGATGAAGACGCTCCGCCATTCCTGCCCCTTGGCGGAATGGATGGTGGAGAGGATCAGGTAATCTTCATCCAGCAGCGGCACGCCGGCCTGATCGGAAGTCGCGTCCGGCGGGTCCAGCGTCAGGTCGGTCAGGAACCGCTCGCGGGACGGATAGCCGCCCGCGATCTGTTCCAGTTGCCGCAGGTCGGACAGGCGGGTGGTCGCGTCCTCATGCAATCGTTCCAGATGGGGTTCATACCAGTGGCGGATCAGGCCGATTTCCGACGGCCAGCCGGCGGTGCGGTTGCGCAGGCCGTGCATCGTGTCGACAAATCCGGCCCAGCCTTCGCCCGCACGCGCCGGTGCCCTGACCTGCATCAGGGCGGCGATCGGGTCCGGCGCGTCCTGCATGGCGTCCAGCACACGCCGGGCCGAGGTGGGGCCTACGGCGGGCAGCAATTGCATCACCCGGAACCCGGCGACCCGGTCGCGTGGGTTTTCCGCAAAGCGCAGCATGGCCAGCACGTCCTTGACATGGGCGCTGTCGAGAAATTTCAGCCCGCCGAACTTCACAAACGGGATGTTGCGCCGCGTCAGTTCGACTTCCAGTGAGCCGCTATGGTGCGCGGCGCGGAACAGCACCGCCTGCTGCTTCAGCATCGTGCCCTGTTCGCGGTCTTCCAGCATCCGTTCGACGATATAGCGGGCCTGGTCGGAATCGTCCTTCACGCAGACCAGGCGGGGCAGGGCGTCGGATGCGCGGTCGGTCCACAGATTCTTGGTGAACCGTTCGGAGGCCCGTTCGATCACCGCGTTGGCGGCGGCGAGGATCGGCTGGCTGGAACGATAATTGCGCTCCAGCGTCAGCACGGTGGCCGGGGTAGGGAAGGCGGACGGGAAATCGAGGATGTTGCGCACCGTCGCGGCCCGGAAGGCATAGATGCTCTGGGCATCGTCGCCCACGACGGTCAGCCCCGCGCCGTCGGGCTTCATGCCCAGCAGGATCCTGGCCTGCAACCGGTTGGTGTCCTGATATTCGTCCACCAGCACATGGTCCCATGTCCCGCCGATTTCGGCGGCCAGGATCGGGTCGCCCATCATCTGCGCCCAGATCAGCAGCAGGTCGTCATAATCCAGCACGTTCTGGACCTGCTTGGCCGCGACATAGGTGCCGAACAGCGTCTTGAGCTGCTCCTGCCAGCCCGCGCACCACGGGTAATGCTTCAGCAGCACATCGGCCAGCGGTTGCCCGGCGTTCACCACGCGGGAATAGATCGCCAGACAGGTGCCTTTGGTCGGAAAGCGACTTTCGGTCCGGGAGAACCCCAGTTCGTGCCGGACCAGATTCATCAGGTCGGCGGAATCCTCGCGGTCATGGATCGAAAAGGCCGGGTCCATGCCGATCTGTTCGGCATGGGCGCGGATGATCCGCGCGCCGATCCCATGGAACGTGCCGGTCCAGCCCAGGGCACCGGCCAGCGCGCCGGCCCTGTCGCCCAGCACCTGGGCGCAGATCCGCTCCACCCGCCGTGCCATCTCGGCACTCGCGCGGCGTGAGAAGGTCATCAGCAGGATGCGGCGGGGATCGGCACCGTTGACGACCAGATGCGCGACACGGTGCGCCAGCGTGTTGGTCTTGCCCGATCCGGCCCCGGCGATGACCAGAAGAGGCGCGGCCGGAGGGGCTGTACCCTGTGCGACTCCGTGCATCACGGCGGCGCGTTGCGCGTCATTCAGCCTGTCGAGATATCCGTCGGCCACGATTGCTCCCGTAACGCCCTGAAAATGGGGTTATTCCCTGATGAGTGCCTGTAGTTTCCGCCATGGCGCGCTGTGGATCAAATAGGGCGGCCCGGTGCGAAAGTCGTTGACGCCTGTCCCTGATATGGAACAAATAGAGAACATAATGACCCGTCCACCGATTGGGAAGCCTCGGTGGAACGCCATGGATGGACTGTCCTGCCACATGCCCGCATCCGAATCCCGTCCCGCGCTGGAGGTGCTGCGGGAGCAGATCAGTCGTCTGGAAGGCCGCTCGGGGCGCAGGCGGGCTGTCCTGCCATTCGGTCTGGATGAGATCGACAGCCGGTTGCCGGGCGGGGGGCTGATGCTGGGCGCTCTTCATGAAGTGGCGGGGGGTGGATGCGATGCCCTGCATGCCGCTGCGGCCGGCCAGTTCGCGGCAGGGATCGCGGGGCGCACGCGGGGAAAAGTGCTGTGGATCGTCAGCCGTCAGGATGTGTTCGCGCCGGCCCTGATGCAGGTAGGGCTGTCGGGGCGACGGGTCATCTATGTCGAGGCCCGGTCGGATGTGGATGTGCTGGCCTGCTTCGAGGAGGGACTGCGACATGGCGGCCTGGGGGCCGTGGTGGCGGAAGTGGCGCGGCTGTCGATGACGGCGTCGCGCCGCCTGCAACTGGCGGCCGAGACCTCCGGGGCGCTGGGCATCGCGCTCCGGCGCTGGAGGCGGCCGACCGGGGCGGCCGATTTCGGTCAGTCGACGGCCAGCGTCACGCGCTGGCGGGTGTCGGTTCTGCCATCGGTCGCGCTGCCGGTGCCCGGTGTGGGGCGGCCACGCTGGCGGCTGGAACTGATCCGGGCACGGGCCGGGGATGAAGCCATTTTTGAAGTGGAGGCTTGCGATGGCCAGGGGAGACTTGCCCAGAGCGGGCTTGTCGAGAATCGTCTCGCTCTACCTGCCGTTCTGGCCGACGGATCGGATCAGGAAGCGGTTGGGCGCCGACGCGCCCGCGCCTGAGGCCGCGCTGGCGCTGGTGGGCCGTGTGGGACGGCGCCGGGTCGTGCGCTCGGTCGATCTCGTCGCCCGCAAGGCGGGGTTGTGTCCTGGTACGCCGGTGGCCAAGGCACAGGCGCTGTATCCCGATCTGACCATCATGGACGCCGATCCGCAGGGGGACCGCGAGGGGCTGAAAAAATTGGCCCTGTGGTTCCAGCGCCGCATGGCCCCTGTCGTGGCCGTCGACCCGCCGGATGGCATTGTGCTGGATACGACGGGGGCCGATCACCTGCATGGGGGCGAGCAGGCCATGCTGGCGGCGATGGTCCAGCGGCTGCGGCGCACCGGGGTCACGGCCAAGGCAGCCGTTGCCGATAGTTTGGGGGCCGCCCATGCGCTGGCGCGCTACGGGCGGGCGCGGATGCTGGTCGTACCCCCCGGCGAGGCCGCCGCCGCGATGGCCGATCTGCCCATCGCGGCACTGCGCCTGCCCGATGATATCGTCGATGGGCTGCATGCTCTTGGCGTGTCCCGCATCGGCCCGCTTGCCGGTATGCCGCGCGCGCCGTTGGCACTGCGTTTCGGGCCGGAGGTCGCGCGCCGGCTGGACCAGGCATTCGGGCGGGTGGCGGAGGCCATCGTCCCGATCCGCCCCGTCGAACCGGTAGAGGTCAGCCGGAATTTCGCCGAGCCGATCGGTGCCGCCGAGACGATCGCGCGCATGATCGGCACGCTGGTGCCGCCCCTCTGCCAGTTGCTGGAAGAGCGCGGGCAGGGTGGCCGGTGTTTCGACCTGCTGCTGCACCGCGTAGACAGCCGCGCCGAGGCGATCCGGATTACCACCGCCCAGCCGGTGCGGGCCGCCGGAAGGCTGGTCCGGCTCCTGTGCGAAAAGATCGAGACGATCGACCCTGGTTTCGGGATCGAACGGATGGTGCTGACGGTGTCGTGGGCCGAGCCGATGGGCGTGCGTCAGGCCATGTCGTTGCTGGACGAGGCGGATGAGCCTGATGTTTCGGGCCTGATCGACAGTCTGGCCAATCGCGTGGGTACGCAGGCGCTGTATCGCTTTATGCCGGTCGAAAGCGACATGCCCGAACGCTCTTTCTGCCGCGTGCCGGCGCTGGCACCGGACGAGGCGAAGGACTGGCCGGATCACTGGCCGCGTCCGATGCGCCTGCTGCCCCGGCCCGAGCCCGTGCTCGCCATGGCCGAATTGCCCGATCAGCCGCCGGTCTTCTTTATCTGGCGCGGTGTCCGGCGGAAGGTGCGATGCGCCGACGGGCCGGAGCGCGTGTTCGGCGAATGGTGGAAAGGGGATGCCGAACTCACCACGGCCCGTGACTATTTCCGGGTGGAAGATACATCCGGCGAGCGGTTCTGGATCTACCGGGCCGGCGATGGGGAACATGGCGAAACCGGGTCGCAGGGCTGGTTCCTGCACGGGATCTTCGGATGACCCGCTATGCCGAATTGCAGGTGACGAGTTATTTTTCCTTCCTGCGCGGTGCGTCGTCGCCGGCCGAACTGTTCCGGCGGGCGAAGGCGCTGGGGGTCGAAGCCCTGGGGTTGTGCGACCGGAATACGCTGGCCGGCATGGTGCAGGCCCATGTGGCGGCGCAGGAGGCCGGGATACGGCTCGTCGTCGGCTGTCGCCTCGACCTGGCCGATTTTTCGCCCGTGCTGGTCTATCCGACCGATCGGGCCGCCTATGGCCGCCTGTGCCGCCTGCTGACCATCGGCAAGACGCGGGCAGGGAAGGGAGGATGCCATCTGCTGTGGGAGGATCTGGTCTCTTGGGGCGAGGGGTCGCTCGTTCTCCTGATTCCGGACAGGGCGGATGAGGACTGCGCGCAGCATCTGCGGATGCTGAAGGCCGCGTTTCATGATCGGGCCTTTATGACGCTGACGCTGCGACGGCGGCCCAATGATCAGATGCGGCTGTATGAACTGGCCGGCCTGGCGCATCGGGCGCGGGTGCCGACGGTGGTGACCAACGATGTGCTGTTTCACACGCATGATCGGCGCATTTTGCCGGATGTCGTGACCTGCATTCGACATAATACCACCATAGACGAGGCCGGGTTCGCACGGGAGCGCCACGCCGATCGCTATATCAAGCCGCCTCACGAGATGGCGCGTCTGTTCGGCCGCTATCCCGAGGCGATCGACCGCACGATCGAGATCGTGGAACGCTGCACATTCAGCCTGGAGGACCTGGCCTACCAATATCCCGACGAGGTGTCGGTGCCGGGGCAGACGCCGCAGCAGGCGCTGGAGGCATTGACCTGGAAAGGGGCTGGAAAATTCTATCCCGAAGGGCTTCCGGAAACGGTCAGGAAAAGCCTGGAGCATGAGCTGGCCCTGATCGGGCGCATGCAGTACGCACCCTATTTCCTGACTGTGAACAGTATCGTCCGCCATGCCCGTTCCAGGGACATTCTGTGTCAAGGGCGGGGATCGGCGGCCAATAGTGCGGTCTGCTACGTGCTGGGCATCACCGCCATCGACCCCGCGCGCAATAATCTGCTGTTTGAACGGTTCGTTTCCGAGGCGCGGCGCGAGCCGCCCGATATCGATGTCGATTTCGAACATGCGCGGCGCGAGGAGGTGATCCAGTGGGTCTACGGCCATTATGGCCGCAATCGGGCGGCCCTGACGGCGGTGGTGATCCGTTATCGCGCCAAGGGCGCATTGCGCGATGTCGCCAAGGTCATGGGCTTGCCGGAAGATTTGATCCGCACGCTGTCCGGCCAGATCTGGGGCTGGTCGAAGGAAGCGGACCCCGCGTTGTTCAGGGATACCGGCATCGATCTGTCCGACCGGCGTATCCGGCTGACGCTCGATCTGGCCTGCTGCCTGATCGGCGTGCCGCGCCATCTCTCCCAGCATCCGGGGGGCTTCGTGCTGACCCATGACCGGCTGGACGAACTGGTCCCGGTCGAACCGGCGGCGATGGACGATCGCCAGATCATCGAATGGGACAAGGACGATATCGGTGTCCTGAAATTCATGAAGGTCGATTGCCTGGCTCTGGGCATGCTGACCTGCATGAAGAAGGGGCTCGATCTGCTGGCCGAGCATAAAGGCGAGCATGTCACGCTGGCCACCATTCCGGCCGAGGATGCCGAGACCTACGACATGATCTGCAAGGCGGATACGATTGGCGTGTTCCAGATCGAATCCCGCGCCCAGATGTCCATGCTGCCGCGTCTGAAGCCGCGTGAATTCTATGATCTGGTGATCGAGGTCGCGATCGTCCGGCCGGGGCCGATCCAGGGCGATATGGTCCATCCTTATCTCCGCCGCCGTGAAAAACTGGAAGAGGAAGAGTATCCGACGCCGGAGCTGAAAAACGTGCTGAAGAAAACGCTCGGTATTCCGTTGTTTCAGGAACAGGCGATGCAGGTGGCAATGGTCTGCGCCGATTTTTCGGCGGGAGAGGCGGACCAGCTTCGACGGGCCATGGCCACATTCAAGCATACCGGCAATATGTCGCAGTTTCAGTCCCGGCTGATCGAGGGGATGAAGAAGAAAAACTATTCCGAAGCCTTTGCGCAGCGGATCTATCAGCAGCTCGAAGGCTTCGGGTCTTACGGTTTTCCGGAGAGCCATGCCGCCAGCTTTGCGATCCTCGCCTACTCCTCGTCCTGGATGAAATGCAAGCACCCCGATGTGTTCCTGGCCGCACTGCTCAATTCCCAGCCGATGGGGTTCTATGCGCCGGCCCAACTGGTGCGGGATGCGCGGGAACATGGGGTCGAGGTGCGGCCGATCTGCGTCAATGCCTCGCGCTGGGACAGCACGCTGGAAGGAGTGGCGACGAAGAAAGGGTGTTTCGCCGTCCGGCTGGGGATGAGCCTGGTCAAGGGCCTGACCGAGAAGGATGCGGCGCGCATTGTGGGCGTCCGGGGGCAACGCCCCTTCGCGTCAGTCGATGATCTCTGGCGCAGGGCAGAGGTCAGAGGGGCAGCATTGACGCATCTGGCCGAAGCCGATGCGTTCCGGCCGGGCCTTGGCCTGCCACGGCGCGAGGCGCTGTGGGCGATCAAGGCGTTGCGGGACGAGCCCTTGCCGCTGTTCGCGGCAGCCTCTATCGCGCGGGAGGCGAATGAACCCGCCGTGCGGCTCCAGCCGATGCGTGAGGGGGCCGAGGTGACGCGGGATTACAACCGCATCGGCCTGACCCTGCGCGACCATCCGGTCGCCTTTCTGCGTGACGACCTGCGCCGGATGGGTATCGTGTCCTGCCGGCAGGCAATCGAATCCAGGGATGGCAGGCGCCTGATGGCGGCGGGGCTGGTTTTGGTGCGCCAGCGCCCCGGTTCGGCTGAGGGGGTGGTGTTCCTGACGCTGGAAGATGAAACCAGCGCGTTGAACGTCATTATATGGCGGGATCTGTTCGATCGGTATCGCAGCCGGGTCATGGCGGGGCAGATGCTCGCCGTCACGGGAAATGTGCAGAAAGAAGGGGATGTCGTGCATCTCGTGGCGCGCGAGATCACGGATCTTTCCGATCTTCTGACCGATGTCGGCAATCGGGGCGCAGGCGGAGCCATCGGGGCGGATAAAGAGCCGCAAGCTGAGAGCGTTCTCGTGAAATCGAGAAATTTTCACTAAACCGGCGCTGTATGCTCAGAAAGGGGAGGGGCCGCCTGCCTCAGGGTCCGGTTCCTGCTGGTCGATCGACAGCACGGCCTCTTCCCTGCTGGAAAAGGGGCCTGCCAGAAGGATGGTGGGACCATCCATGATGTACCATCCGTTTTCACGAGGGGCGACGGGATCGCTCCTGTCGTCGAGATAGATTGCGATCATCCGAAGCCTCCCATGGGGTTATCTGTCCGGGACCTGACGGTCGGGATCGTCTGCCGCTGCTGCCCGTGCTGCCGGGCGCGCGTCAGGCCTCGTCTTTCAGGGCTTTCTCTTCTTCCTGCCGGGTTGCGAACGGGGTTTCCCGCTTGTTGTCCAGTTCGTTCATGGACCCGCCGGGATTGCCCAGATTGTCTTCCAGCCGCGCATCTTCGATGGGCTGACCGTTGGCGTCGAGGGGAACGGGAGATTCCACCGGGATCTGCCCGGCATCGGCATTGAGTTCCATCCCGATCAGGTCGGACGCGGCTTCCATGTAGGCATCCGGCCCGGCGCCGGGCCTGCCGTCGGCAATCCACATCTCCTTTGCCTTGGCGAGAATGCGTGCATCTCGTGCGGGAGAGGATTCCAGGGGGTTTTCCATTCCAATAATCCTTGTGCAGGCTTGCGATGAGTCTGTCTGCTTCGAAAAGGGCGGCCAGGGCCTGCTGGTATAAAACGCTCCATGCCCGCATCCGTTGCCCGCGCCCGTTCGGGGCGCGGGCGGGCGATCAGGCCGCAGGCTGTCCGGCCGGCTCGATGGCGACGGTCGCTTCGCTCGTCAGGACACGGAAGACGAAGCTTTCCTGCAAGTAAAGCTCGACCGCGTCCGCCGAGTGCGACAGGTAGCCGATCGAAAAATCCTGCCCGATATCCAGCGCCAGGTCGCCGCCGCGCATCGACACGACGAACGCGCCCTCGATGGCCGGCGCCCAGACGATTTTTCCGTCGATCATGCTCTCGATATGGTTGAGGACGGGATAGCCGTCATCGTCGCCGCCGCTGACATTCGCGAAAGCCTGCGCCCCCAGAACCACCGAATAGGGACCGTTCACGCCGGCCAGACGCAACGCGCTCAAGGCTTCGGCGATGGTATGCGCGTAATCCTTGGCCAGGGCGGGCAGCTTCAGATGGGCATTCGATGTGCCGTTGCGGATGCCGGGAATACCCGCTGCCGCGTAGCCGTCGAAGATCGCGCGATCCTCGGCAAAGGCAATCTGCCTTGCCGCGTCCTTGACCGGCTGCCAGTCGGAATCCAGAGACCCGCGCTCGACGGCGTCGATCTCGCTACGCAGAAGCGTAAAGGGAACACGCAGTTCCACCAGCGGGAGAACGTCACGCCGCAGGGCACGGATACCGTGTCCGGGGGCGTCGATCAGCGTGCCGCGCCCTGTGCCGACCCCCGCGAATGCGGTGCCTTTCGGCTCCGCCGTATCGACGACGCGCCGGCCGGCGAGGTGGCGGCGGATGGTGCGGGCGGCTTCTTCCTCGATCTGCGCCCAGGCCGCGCTCGAAATGGGGGCCAGATGCCGGTGGAGATTATTCATGTCAGGTTTCCTTACTTCAAGGAGCCGATGCCAAGCGAGCCGTCCCGCGAGCGCGCGCCCTGCCGATCGGTGGATGAGGCGGGGGAGGGGAGCTGGCCGTCCGGTTCTGGCGGTTCGGCGCCCATGTCTGGCGCGCCATCGAGAAACTCGCCGGTAGGGATAAAGAACAGGGCGCCGGTCACGGCCGTGCTGACATCGAGAAGCCGGTCGTAATTGCCGGGCGGCTTGCCGACGAACATGTTCCGCAACATCTGCTCGGTGCGCGCGGGAGAGCGCGCATAGCCGATGAAATAGGTGCCGAACTCCCCTTTGCGCACTTCGCCGAAGGGCATGTTGTCACGCACGATCTGCAATTGCTGCCCGTTTTCCTCGATATTGGTGAGGACATTATGGGCATAGCTGGGCTTGGCCGCGTCCGCGAGTTCGATATCCGACACCTTGCGGCGGCCGATGATATGTTCCTGGACTTCGGTGGGAATGGCATCCCACTTCTTGAGGTCGTGCAGGTATTTCTGGACGATGACATAGCTGCCGCCGATGAAGGCGGGGTCTTCGTCTCCGACGATGGCCGCGTCGAGCGCCGGCTGTCCGGTAGGGTTCTCGGTTCCGTCCACGAAGCCGAGCAGATCGCGCTCGTCGAAATATTTGAACCCGTGGACTTCATCCACGATCTCGCCGGCGCCTTCCAGCCGGGAGACGATGGCTGCCGCGAGTTCGAAACACAGATCCATCCGGGTCGCGCGGATATGAAAGAGCAGGTCGCCCGGCGTGGCGGGAGCATGATGTACG
This sequence comes from Gluconacetobacter sp., assembly GCF_047721585.1. Classification (NCBI taxonomy): domain Bacteria; kingdom Pseudomonadati; phylum Pseudomonadota; class Alphaproteobacteria; order Acetobacterales; family Acetobacteraceae; genus Gluconacetobacter; species Gluconacetobacter sp. The sequence goes on along the minus strand of NZ_JBDNXE010000030.1, from coordinate 15,834 downwards.
CCCCGGATTTCCTGGAACGGATGAAGGTCTCGCGGGCGGGGGGTGCCGAAGAGTTGATCCCAGGCATGCGAACCGATGCCGGTGATGCAGCTTAACCGTCCATCGGGCACCCGAAAGCCGACCCCGCGCACCAGAGATGAGAGATCTCCCAGAAGATCGCGGACCTGGGCGTTGATCGAAACGCTCTCGCTTAAAGTTGCGACAAGAAAGATGGCTGCCTGGGTCAGCTTCGTACCAACGGGTTGCGGTGTGACCAACGGACTGAAACTCCCTGCGGACGGGTTCGTATATACAACGCGCACTGATGTTCAGCATAGGCGGATGGCTGTTTATGACAAGCGGCCGGCGTGGAGGAAGTAACCGGTCCGGTCAAAATCTGCTCCCGCTTGCAAGAAGAAATAATTCCATAAGGAAAAGATACTGGACGCCCGTTTGGTGAATGATCTGGCAGAAATACCGGACCATTGTGGCATGCCGAGGGGGACCTGTTCTCGGGACGGCATGCCGATGTTCCGCTTTTAGGAAGGTGCTGATGCAGACCGCTCCAGACCTCGCGTTCCTCCTTGCGCGCTTTCAGTTCGCCTTCACCGTGGGCGTTCATATCATCTTTCCGGCCTTCTCCATCGGGCTGGCGGCCTATCTGGCCGTTCTGGAGGGGCTGTGGCTCAAGACCGGACGGCAGGTCTTTCTTGATCTGTACCGATACTGGATCAAGGCGTTTTCGATCGTCTTCAGCATGGGTGTCGTGTCAGGGCTGGTCATGTCCTATGAATTCGGGACCAACTGGTCGGTCTTTTCGAAGAAAGCCGGCCCGATCACGGGCGTCCTTCTGTCCTACGAAGTCATGACCGCCTTCTTTCTGGAGGCCGGGTTCCTCGGCGTCATGCTGTTCGGCATGAACAAGGTGGGGCGAGGGTTGCATTTCGCGGCCACCTGCTGCGTGTCCGTCGGCACGCTGATTTCGATGACCTGGATACTGGCATCGAATTCGTGGATGCAGACCCCGCGCGGCTATACGATCGACCCGGCCACCGGGCGTTTCCTGCCGGATGACTGGCTGGCCATCATCTTCAATCCGTCCTTCCCGTTCCGGCTGGTCCATATGGGGTTGGCGGCGTTCCTCTCCGTTGCGTTCGTGGTGGGGGCGACCGGTGCGTGGCATATGCTCAAGGCGCGGCGGGCTGGGGCGATGGCGCGCGAGCCGGTGCGGGTCATGTTCTCCATGGCCATGTGGATGGCCACCATCGTGGCGCCATTGCAGATTCTGGCGGGGGACGCGCATGGCCTGAACACGCTGAAATACCAGCCGGTGAAGATCGCGGCGATGGAAGGCGACTGGGAGACCGAGGGACGGGCTCCGGAGCTTCTGTTCGGGATTCCCGACATGAAGACGGAACGGACGGATTACGCCGTCAAGATCCCGCTGCTCGGCTCGTTGATCCTGACGCACAGTCTCGACGGCAAGGTGCCGGGCATGAAGGATTTCCCCCGCGACCAGCGTCCGCCGTCACCGATCATTTTCTTTTCGTTCCGCATCATGGTCGCGCTCGGCATGCTGATGGCGCTGGTCGGGTTCTGGTCGCTGTGGCTGCGCCGGAGCAGCGCCCTGTTCACCAGCCCGTTCTTTCATCGTGTGGCGGTGTGCATGGCGCCTGCGGGGTTCATCGCACTGTTATGCGGCTGGGTAACCACCGAGGTCGGCCGACAACCCTGGACGGTCTATGGCCTGCTACGGACTTCCGAGAGTGTTTCCCCCATCGTCCTGTCCAGCATGGCGGTGACGATGACGGCCTTCGTCGTGGTCTATGTGATCGTGTTCGGGTCGGGCCTGGCGATCCTGCTTCGTCTGCTGGGCCGCGCGCCGGAGGAAGGCGAGCATAATGCCAGCCCCGCGCATGCCGCCGATGTCCTGGCAACACACACGCATCCGGGGATCGCCGGCCCCATTCCCGGTGAAGGAGCCTGATCATGATGGATTTCGCACATTGGCTCCCCATCGTGTGGGCCGTCATCCTGGTGGCCGCGATTACGATCTACGTCATTCTCGACGGGTTCGACCTGGGCATCGGGATGCTGTTCGCTCTGGAACGCGATCAGGGCCGGCGGGATGTCATGGTCAATACGATCGCGCCGGTGTGGGACGGAAACGAGACGTGGATGGTCCTGGGGGGCGCCGTGCTCTACGGCGTGTTTCCGGGCGCCTATGCAACCCTTCTACCGGCCCTCTACCTGCCGATCGTCCTGATGTTGCTGGCCCTGATCTTTCGTGGCGTGTCGTTCGAATTCCGCATCATGACGCGGGGAACCGCGCGTGAGGCATTATGGGAGGTCGGCTTCATGGCCGGGTCGGGCATTGCCGCCTTCAGCCAGGGCGTGATCCTGGGCGGGGTGATCCAGGGCATTGCCGTTACCAATGGTGAATTTACCGGCGGCGCGCTCGACTGGCTGACGCCTTTCAGTGTTCTGTGCGGGCTGGCGGTCATGTGCGGATATGCCCTGCTGGGCGCGACCTGGCTGGTGTGGCGCACGACCGGCGTGTTGGAGGCATCCTGCCGCAAATGGGCCGTGTGGCTGGCCATCGGGCTGTTCGCGGGCATCGTGGCGGTCAGCCTGTGGACGCCGCTGCTGCATGCGCCCTATCTGCGGCGCTGGACCGACTGGCCGAACATTCTCTTTGTGGCGCCGGTGCCCGTGCTGGTCGCCGTGTTGGGCGCGCTGCTGGCCATGGGGTTGCGTCGCGGGCATTCCAGGGTGCCGTTCCTATGCGCTCTCGGCTGGTTCTTCCTGTGCCTCTCGGGCCTCGGGATCACGGTCTGGCCCTATGCCGTGCCGCCCAGCCTGACGCTGTGGGATGTATCGTCACCGCCATCGAGCCAGTTCTTTCAGCTTGTCGGCACGGCGATCCTGCTGCCGATCATCCTCACCTACACCATTTATTCCTACCGCGTGTTTCGCGGGAAAGTGACGGAAGCCGATGGTTATCACTGAAATCGTAAAGGGCAACGGAGATGACGCGCCGAAGCGCCTGGGCACACGGATCGGTTGGTTCGTGGCCATCTGGGCGCTCAGCACGGTGGCGTTTTTTGTGGTGGCGTCCCTGCTCCATCTGATGGTTCCCAAATGATGGGTCAGTTTCTGGACTGGTCCAGGTAGAATTCGATCGGCACGGTAAGGGTGATCGCATCGCCCGGAATGCCGTCAGGGGGAACCGGCAGGGGTTCCGCCCGGTGTAAAAGGGCAAGCGTCTCTTCATCCAGGGTTGCATGATGCGAGCTTGAACTGATCCGTGCCGACAGCACATGCCCTTTGCGATCCATGACGAAACGCAGCATCGCGATGCCCTCTTCATGACGCGCCTGGGATTCGGCTGGATAACGCTTGTATTGTTCAAGCCGTACCAGCAATTCACCCTGCCATGTAACCGGATCATGGCTTGCCTGCGATGACGAGGCGCTGGAGACGGATGTCGCGGAAGGCAGTGCGACAGAGCCTTCCGAGGCGGGGGGCGCCGTTGTTTCCTGCGCCGGTGGGGGCCTGTCCGGAACCGGCTTTCGTTCATGCGTGTGGAGCGGGATCTTTTTTTTCAGCGGGCGGGGCCTCTCGGGCCGCGCCACTGGAACAGGCGGCGACGGCGCGGGGGAGGGGGGAACTGTCATTTTGGGCGGCGGCTCGGGTTGCGGATCGGGCACCGAGACGGCCTGCCGCGGGCCGCCCGCGGCGTCGGTCGGCGGCGTGGGGGTGGCGACCGGCTCGGGCGCAAGGTCGATGGCGATCGCGGCGGGAGACGGCTCGGGCACCGGCGTCACGGGCGGTGGCTGGTGCATGACCCACAACACCACGCCACCCGTCACGGCCAGCACGGTGACGAAGGACACCCCCCAGCGCACGACCTCGCGCCGCCGTTCGCGGCGAAGCTGCCGGGTCCGCCAGTCGGCGAAGAACAGGAGCGTACGGCCGTCAGCCGTTTGCGCCATGTCCGCCGTATCGCTCACGGCGTGCCTCCGGCCGCGCCGCCTTCTTCCTGGCCCTGAAGATTGACCAGCGCGACCTTGAGGTACCCCGCCGCCCGCAGTTTATCCATCACGCCCATCAGGGTGCCGTAATCGACCGTCCTGTCGGCGCGCAGGAAGATCCGCTCGTCCTTGTTGCCCTTGGTCGCCGTTGCCAGCGCCGCCGGCATGGCATCCGCCGCGATATCGTCCTCGCCCAGTGCCAGGCCGTGATCGGCCTTGACGGTCAGGAACACCGGGTCGTCCGGGCGCGGGGCCGGCTTTTCGGTCGAGGACGGGAGATCCACCGGCACGTTGACCGTGGTCAGCGGGGCGGTGACCATGAAGATCACCAGCAGCACCAGCATCACGTCGATGAACGGCGTGACGTTGATCTCGCTCGCCTCGTGCGGGTTTTCATCGGCGTGGCGGATATGGATCATCGCGCCTCACTCCCCGGCGATGCGGGCGCCGAAATGCACCACCTGCCCGCTGGCGGTGAGCATCTGCATGCGGCCGAGGTCACGCGAGACCAGGCGCATGACCAGCGCCGTCAGGTCGGCCACCTGGGCGCGGCAGGTGGCCGACTGGCGGGCGAGATGGTTGTAGATCACCACCGCCGGAATCGCCGCGACCAGACCCAGCGCGGTGGCCAGCAGGGCCTCGGCGATGCCGGGGGCGACGACGGCGAGGCTGGTCGCCTTGCTGGCGGCAATGCCGGTAAAGGAGGTCATGATACCCCACACGGTGCCGAACAGGCCGATGAAGGGCGAGGTCGCGCCGATGGTGGCCAGCAGGCCGGTGCCGCGCATCAGCCTGCGGCCCTCGGCGGCTTCCAGCCGCTCCAGATGCAGCACGATCCGCTCCTTCAGCCCGTCATGGTCGTCGGCGATATCGTGCGAGCGAATGCGTTCTTCCTCGGCAGCCGCAACGAACATGTGCGCGACGCTGCGTGTCGCCCGGCTCCGTTCCTCCGCGATCTGGAGAGAGGCAGCTTCGGCAAGGCTTCGTGTGTCTCGCTCAAGGCGCCGTCCGAGGCGGAAGAACTCCACGGATTTTGCGAGAAAGACTGTCCAGCTCAGCACTGATGCAAAAGCCAGCAGTGACATGACTATACGGACAACCCGGCCGGCGTTGAGAAACATCTCCCAGGGAGAAAAAGGCATCGCAGCGGACGGCAATGGGGACATGTGACGAATACCTTCGACAGGCCAGATCATTGCGCGATGGCGCAGCGCCACGCGGTCCGACGAAATGTCGTCGAATATATGGCCCGCATGGAGAGAATATGCAACTAAGAATTGGTCGCATAAACGCATCGACGGAATGTCGCTCCATGTCAATCGCTGCTCGAAAGATAGATGCTGTTCCATATTCCCAAAGTGCTGACGCCGGATGAACTGGCGCGTTGTCATCGGGTGCTGGACCCGATCGCCCGGAACGATGCCGTTACCAGCATGGGCTACCACCGCGCATCTTTTTGCCGCTATTTCGATGCGCGTGTGGATGTTACGATTTATCCCGATCTTGAAACAGGATTTCGTGTGAGTCCGGGCGTGTTGCCCACGCTCCTCCTGACTTGGCCGGACGCATATGCCGGCGAGGAACTGATGATCCGGGACACATGAGGACCACATGGCGTCAAGCTGCTGGCGGGCGATCTGGTTCTGTATCCCTCGGCAGGCCAGCGTCGTATGCGCCGCATTACATAGGACGATTGGGTGGTATTGTTATGATCGATCCGGTTAATTGTAAAACCTGACATTGACCGATCATAATCTGGTTCGCAGATGGTCGGCGTCGTGATGAATCTGGATGACATCCGATATGTTGGATAGGGCAAATGCCCTCCCAGGCAATATGCCGGATAGGGTGGATGTCCAGTTCCTGCTGGAGCAGATTCATCGTTCATGCGCCGGAGATGTTCGTATCCGCTGCCGGGAGTGGCCGGTCACGCGCCGCGAGCATGTTCAGTCGCGCTGATGAAGCTACTTGGGTCGTGACACGAAATATACCGCGTACACTTGAATATTTCGAATCGGAGGCGGACGAAGCAGACTGCCGACAGCACGTTTTCACAGAAGCAGCCCCCCCCGTGCCTTCGGTTCAGTGTGCCTGCCTGAGAAACAGCAGCATGTCGCGCAGATGGGCACCGGTGGAAGACGGTGCGGAAAGCCGGTCCGAGAACTGTCGCAGGGCCGCCTGATAGGTCTGTGCCGTCGGGGCCGATGCGTGGTCGGTGCTGCGTTCAAGCCAGCTTGTGCTGGCGATGCCGGCCTGCTGGCGCAGATGAAAGAGGATTTCCGTGCAGATTTTCAGGTTTTCCGAGCGGCGGAGCCCTTCGAGGCTGGTCTGCTGGCACAGGATCTCGGCCTGGTTGGACGTGGTGCCCGCCTCGCGGCGTGCCTGTTCGGTTTCCTCGCGGTTGCCGTCGCCGCTTGTGACGAGCGCGGCATAGCGCAGATTGGCCAGGAAAGCGCGGCTGACCAGGGTAGGGAGGGAGGCGGTGGATTTTTCCGGCCAGAGCAGCAGGCAGGCCGCCATGCCGACAAGGCTGCCGATAATGTTGTTTTCGGCGCGGGCAAAGCCCAGCAGCCAGCCGGTGTCGGACCCGAGAAGGTCGGTGACCAGCACGAAAAGCTGGGTCATGAAGGTGACGCACAACGTGTAGTTGACGCTGCGCAGGGCGATGGTGGTGGCCGACAGCGGAAAAATAAGCAGCAGCACCATCCATTTCGGGCACAGCGTGCCTGCGATCGCGGCGAGGATGCCGCCTGCGACGCTGCCGGCCACGCGCTCGATGGTGCGGGAGAGGGTGGTACTCCTGCCGGGTTGGGTAACGACGACGACGGCCATCATCGCCCAGTAGGCATAAGGCAGATGAAAGGCGAGCGTGATGCCGAACGCGGCCAGCACCGCGACCGACAGGCGCGCCGCGTGACGCACGAAGATCGGGCTGAGCGGCAGCAATGGCGTTGCCGGTGCGGATGACGTGGTGCCGTCCCGAGCCGGGGCTTTGTCCAGCCATGCCGTTTGCAGGTCGGTCAGGGCGGCGGCGTTCCAGGCGGCGGCGCGGGCTGACAGGGCATTGGAATGGGCGCCGAGGCGCGTGAACGCGCGGATATAGAGGCTGAGACTGTCCGGAACGGGGCGACCTTGCGGAATGTCTCGTGCGATGCGGCGAAGGGCGGCGGCTGTAATGCGGACGACGCGGGCGGTCTCGGGCGGCAACGGCGCGGAGAACGCGGCATGTTCGAACGCGATCAGGGTGACGAAAATGCGGTCGGCCGCCTCGATAGCGGGAAGAAGGGCGGCACGGGTCGGACGGATCAGCGCGTCGCCCGAGAGTTTTTCGACGGAGGATCGGACTTGTTCGATGCGCCGCCGGATATCGCGGCGCCAGGTGCTGAGTTCCCTCTGCTGGGTGGGAAGGCTGGCCGCTTGAAGATGCGGCAGGCTGAGCAGGCGGAAAGCCATGCTGGCCTGTTCGCGAAACAGGGCGGCGCAGGCCTGCTTCTGCGGTGCGCTGGGGTCGGCGGGCCAGGCCAGCAGGCAGATCAGCATGGCCCACACGACGCCCAGCGAGAACAGGCCGGCAAGGATCAAGGCACCCATCGGCGTCTGTGGATAACAGACGGCGACGACGCCGACGATGGCGGCAAGGACGCTGACCTGGGTTGCCGCGGCCCCCCAGGCCCGGGCCAGCCCGCATAGCAACGCGCAGAAGCCGAGCCCCACACAGGCGGCGACGGTGCTGTACCCCGCCAGGGCGGATATGGTGCCCGTGATGACGGCGCCCGCCAGGCCGAAGGATGTCAGGGCCTTGATTCGGGGGCGGAGAAGGCCGCCAGGGTCTGCAAGGCTGGTCCAGAATGCGGCGAAGGCCGACCATGCCATGAGGGGCATGTTGATATGCCACGCGACGAGCATGACGGTGCTGACCGCAACGCCGGCGCGCAACCCCTCGCGGATGGCGATCTGTTCAGGCGCGATGGCGATGGCACGCGCGCCCAGCCAGTGCGTGATGACCGAAGGCATCACGCTATGGGCCAGCGCCTTCAGAAAGCGTGGCTTGCGGGGGAGGGGGGGAAAGAGATTGTTTTTCATCGGGCCGGCGCAGGGAGTAGACCACGGATGATATAACAAGAATTCATGAAAAGAGGAGGGGCTCGTCGCGCGCCCCCCATGCCGAACGATGGGGCCTCGCCAGGCCAGAGCATTTCCACCGAAAACCGGTTCGGTGGAAATGCTCTGGTTTATTGCTTTTACGCGCATCTTCCCCTGTTTGAATGCACGCATTCAAACAGGATCTGTTCTAGCGGATGTAATCCGGCTGTTCACGATCCAGCTTGCGGCGCAGGGCGCGCCAGACCAGTTGACCCTGATCCGGGTCGCTCTCGAATTGTGCGCGGGTGCGTAGCAACTTGTCTTCGGAAGGCAGGTGCAGTGGAGCACCGGTCGCTTGCGCGGAGATCTGGATGCGACAGGCCTGTTCCAGATAGTAGGTGCGGTAGAACGCCTGGGCGACCGAGATACCGACTGTCAGCAGGCCATGATTCTGGAGGATCAGGCCGATATTGTCGCCGAGGTCGCGGACCAGACGCTCGCGTTCGCTCAGATTGTCGTCCGCCGCGATCCCTTCGTAGGGATGAAAGCCGACGCGGCCGTGGAATTCGGCATTGATCTGGTTGAGCGGCAGGATTCCATGCTGCTGGGCGGCGACGGTCATGCCGGCCAGCGTGTGGGTATGCATGACGCAGGCGGCGTCAGGACGGCTGCGATGAACGGCGGAATGGATGACGAAGCCGGCCGGATTCACCGGCCAGCTCGTCGGCTGTTTCGGTAGGCCGTCGGCATCCACCACGACCAGCGAACTGGCGGTGATCTCCTCGAACAGCAGACCGTACGGATTGACCAGGAATGTATGGCCAGGCCCAGGCAGACGTACCGAGAGGTGGGTATAGACAAGGTCCGTCATGTCGAACAGAGCCAGTAGCCGGTAGGCGGCGGCCAGATCCTCGCGCAGGGACCGTTCGTCCTGTTCAGCCTGCTGGGGGGGGAAGATTGATGTGGTCATGCGTGTTCAGTCTTCCGTTTTAAATGCCCGAAGGTGCCGAGGCTGCGCGCGCCGGCCGACGGTAACAGTTCACCCCGTGCCGCCTTTCTGCCTTGCCATTGGGGGCGATTTTGCTTCTCGATGCAAGCCCGTCAGTGGCGGATCATCTGTGCGAGGAACGTTCGCGCTCTTTCGGTGCGCGGCGCGGTAAAGAATTCTTCGGGGGGTGTGATTTCCAGCACCGCGCCCCGGTCCATGAAGACGATGCGGTCGGCGATATGGCGGGCGAAGCCCATTTCATGGGTTACGCAGACGGTGGTGATTCCCTGCTCGGTCAGATCGCGCATGATGCCGACGATTCCGGAGATGGATTCCGGGTCGAGGGCGGCCGTGGGTTCGTCGAACAGAATGATCTCGGGGTTCATGCACAGGGCGCGGGCGATCGCGACGCGCTGCTGTTGGCCGCCCGAAAGCTGGATCGGGAATTTGTCGGCCTGTTCGGCGATATTGACCTGCGAGAGATAGCGGCGGGCCGTGGCCTCGGCATCGGATGTCCCGACGCCCCGCACCAGACGAGGCGCCAGCGTGCAATTGTCGAGAACGCTGAGATGAGGAAACAGATTATAGTTCTGGAACACCATGCCGACCGAGCCGCGCAACGCCGTAAGGTCCGTGCGGTCATCGATGACGCGGCCGTCGATCATCAGAACCCCGCTGTCATGTGGCTCGATGCGGTTGAGACAGCGGATGAAGGTGGATTTGCCCGATCCTGACGGGCCGAGTACCACGATCCTCTCGCCCTTGCGGACATCGAGATCGACCCGATCGAGAGCGAGGTAATCTTTGTAGAACTTGCTCAGTCCACGGATCGAGATCCGCGCGGTCGGGTCGGGGGAGGTGCTAAGCTGCATCGGCGGACGCCTTGTCACGGTCGGCCCAGACGAAGCGACGTTCGATCCGCTTTTGCAGGAACAGAAAGAAGAAGACCATCGCCAGATAATAGACCAGGGCGGCGGCATAATATTCGGTAAACTGGAACGTGCGGGCCACCTGAATCTGGGTAACGGCCAGAAGCTCCTGCAACGAGATGACCGAAGCGAGCGAGGTCGTCTTCAACAGGCTGATGAATTCGTTGATGGTGGGCGGAAGGGCGATGCGTAGCGCCTGCGGAAAGATGACGTGGCGGTATGTCTGCGCCGTCGTCATGCCCAGGGCGTCGGCGGCCAGGACCTGGCCCGGATCGACGGCGCGCAGCGCGGCACGGTTGATTTCAACCTGATAGGCGGATTCATTGACCGACAGGGAGAGCCAGGTTGCCAGAAACGGGGTGAACCAGTGCTCACGGAAGATGGGGAAGAATTGCGGCAGCGCGTTCCAGATGAACAGCAGTTGCAGAAGCGTCGGTGCCCCCCGGAATATGGCGACATAGAGACCGAGCAGCCTTCTGACGATCGAATCCCGGCCGTTCAGCTTCATGGCCATGGGGACCGAGATGATGATGGCCGTCAGGTGCGAAAGGATGGCGATGACCAGCGTCAGTGCGGCGCCCTTGAGGAAGGCTGTCGAGAACAGGGCGCTGAAGAACGTGGCGAAATCGAAGCGCGATGACGCTTTCCGGTCGGTGAAGACGCTCTGATGGTCGCCCGATATGCCCCATTTCCTTGCCATGGCGGAGAGTTCGCCCTGTCGGGTCAGGTCGTCGATCGCCGTCTGCAAAAGTTCGGTGTCGTGCGCATCCTTGCGGATATAGACGGCGAACTGATGAAAATCCGCATAGTCCGGCGTCAGGATGATGGTAACTTTTCCGCCCAGTTGCTTCTGTCGGTAGTAGAGTTCGACATCCTGGCTGACGAAAGCATGGGCGCGCCCGATCAGGACCTGCTGCACGACCTGATCTTCCGTCGGGTATTGTTGCAGGATGATCGGTAGCCGTCCGGCCGCGCGCAGGCGATCATTCTCCCGTTCGATCTGCGCGGCGTAGCTGGTGCCGGACTGGACGGCGACGGTCTGGCCGGACAGATCGGCCATGGTGCGGATTTTCGGGGTGCCGACGCGGGCGACGGCCACCACGCTGGAGTCCAGATAGGCCACCGCATCATAATTCCGCAGTCGCCCTGCCTGCCGCAGGACGCCGCTGATGACCATGCCGCAACGCTGGGCGGAGAGGCTGGGGAACAGCCCTTCGAAATCCATCGTCTGGGGCACAAGCGGAACATGCCAGTAGGCCGCGAGGCGCCGGGCGAGGTCGATATCCATCCCGGCCAGGGCATTGGTGTCGGACCCGTTGACGAACGTCATCGGTGGCAGGGTGGGGTTGGTACAGAGCGTCAATTGTCCGTCATGCACGAAGCTTGGAAGATCGTCGGCATGTGCCCGCGCGGCGGGCAGGATGAGGGCCAGAACGAATGGAGCCGCCAGGCATATGCGGCGCCATGGAGCGGCCCGCCGTGTGATGCGCTGAAGGGCTGGTGTACGCCGGGATCTGGATAAAGCGAGGGCGGGCGGGCAGGTGCTCGGCAAGCGGGACCATCCTTCGTATGGCGGCATGACGCGGAACGGCTACCGGAATCATAGGCGGAATGGGCCGGCTGGCGCCAGCCGGATAGCGACCCTATATGCTATTTCGGTTGGTTCTTGATTTGCGAAGACCTGAAGAGAACGCCCCTCGATTTAAATTGTGTATCCTGTATCTCCTGCTTGGAGTGGTGAAGAACAGGATCGGGCTCGCTTTACATTCGAGCGGAAGGAGAATGGGATATGACGTCGAACCGGTGGTTCATCGACAGCGAAACCGGCGAATTGTCGGATGTTCTTTTATGCCCGCCCGACAATTATAACTGGATACCCAGCAACGACATCGCGATCCAGACCATGGCGAAAGGCGTACGGATCGACCGGGGTGCCCTGGCGGCACAGTTCGGCGAGCTGGTCTCAGCCCTGGAAGGGGCGGGGGCGGCCTGCCATTTCCTCAAGCCGCGCGCGGGCATGCCCTATCAGGTCTATACGCGCGACAGTTCGCAGACCACGCCCTGGGGCACGGTCGTTACCCGCATGATGCGCCCCGAGCGCAAGGCGGAAGAGGGAGAGATCCGCACGTTCTACGAGCCGGACGATATCTGGAAGAGCGCGACCCAGGGCCATATCGAAGGGGGCGATATCCATATCATCCGTCCCGGTCTGGTGGCGGTGGGCGTGACGGGCGGCCGCACGGATCAGGCCGGCGCGCGCGAATTCCTGGGCTGGTTCGAGGATGCCGGCTGGACGACGCGGATGATCCGTTTTCCGGAACATTTCCTGCATCTGGATGTCATTTTCACGATGGTGACAGAAAACCTGGCCATCGCGGCGACTGACGTGCTGGATGACGAGGATCTCGACTGGTTCCGCGCGCAGGGCATCCGTCTGCTGCCGGTCAGCTACAAGGAAGCGATGCGGGACATGGGCTGCAACGTGCTGGCGCTCGGTCGCGACCGTGTGGTGAGCCCGCGCCATTCGAAGCGCATCAACGAGATGCTGCGGGCCGAGGGGCTGACCGTGATCGACCCCGAGTTGAACCAGTTCTCACAGGGCGGGGGCAGCATCCATTGCATGACGATGCCGCTGCGCCGCGCCTCGCTCGCCGCCGGCTGAGGCCGGGCCGGCAGCCGATGTGCCGCCGGAGCGTTTCAAGCAACACCTTATTTTCAAACAACACCTTATAATGCGAACAGGCCCGCCTCCAGATGGGGGCGGGCCTGTATCGCTGACGTGCTGGACATGCATTCATCAAGTCCCCGCGTCCGCTTTGGACGCGGGGACATGATTGCGGCAGCGGCTTAGCGACGCCACCAGCCGGTCCGGCGTGCCGGGGCAGGGGTGGCATCGTCGATGACGATCGGCTGCACCACCGGTCCGTCCGCTGTCTCAGCCTTGGGGGCCGCTTCGGCATCCATCGCGGCTGCCTTCGTAGCCTTTGCCCGTGCGGGGGCCTTGCGGGCTCGCTTGGGTTTTGCGGGGGCAGGATCGGCCAGTTCGGCGCTCGTGTCGGCTGCTTCCACGGGGGTCGCTTCGACCTTCTCGACCTTCTCGGCTTTCGTGGTCTTGCGGGCCTTGGTGCCGGTCGTCGCGCGTGTCGCCGGCTTGCGGCCGGGCTTTTTCTTCTCCGGCGCTTCCTTCACGACATCGGCAACCTCTTCCGGAGCCTCGACAGGCGCCTCTTCGGCCACGTCCTCAACCGGGGCCGCAGTCTTGACCGTGCGCCGACGGCGCGTCCGCGTCGGCGTGGCGGGTGCCTCCACTACCGGCTCGGCGCTTTCGGCCGGTGCCTCAGGGGCTGCGACCACCAGTGCGGGCTCCGCCGCCGCCTCGACCGTGGCGGGTTCGACCGCTGCCGGTTCGGCGTCCACGCTCTTGCGGGTCCGCGGGCTCCGGCGGCGGCGCGGCTTGGGGGCGTCCTCACCGGGCTCGGCCGTGGGCACGGTTTCGGGTGCTGCTTCCACCACCGTTTCCGCCACCACGGCCACCGGCACGGCTTCGGGCTCCGACACCGCGAGCGTCTCGGCGATATCGACGATCTCCGTCGGTTCGGGGGCCGGGCGCCGGGCCGGGGGCACCACAGGCAGGGCGGCTTCGGTCGACTGTTCGATCACGTCGAAGATGTCGATGATGCCGTTGCCGAACGGGTTGGCCGGCGTCGGGCCGCGATACGGAGCGTCCACCGCTTTGGGTTCGCGCCGGTCACGCCGACGGCGCGGGCGGTCACGGCCCTCATCCTCGCGTTCCCGGAGAACGGGCGCTTCGGGAGCCGGTTCGCTCGTCGTGACGACGGGCTCGACGGTGTCGTCGTCCGACTCATCGTCCTCGCCATTGCCATCGAGAAGAGCCGATTGCGGCGCGCCATCGACGGTCCGCTCGCCGCTCCGCCGACGCCGACGCCGACGGCGACGCCGGCGATGGTCGGTCCCGTCTTCCGCGCCTTCGGTGGCGCGAGGGGCTTCCTCGACGGCGGCCGGGGCTTCAGCCTGGATCGGGATCTCACGCACCACGGGGGCGGGCGCATCGGTCTCGATTTCAGCTTCGGTCTCGATCGGTTCGGCAAGCGTGGCCTGCGCCACCGGTTCGAATCGCTCGGTCTGGGGCCGCACGCGCTCGATGCGCAACTGAGGCGGCAGCAGCGAAGCGTCGGGTGAGAACACCACGCGCATCTTGTGCCGCTTCTCGATCTCGTCGAGCCACGCGCGCTTGTTGTTGAGGATATACAGCGCGATCTCGGCGGCGACATGGACCGTGATCTCGGCCGCGCGGCGGCGGGCGCCTTCTTCCTCGATCGCACGCAGCACATGCAGCGCCGCGCTTTCGGTGCCGCGGATGATGCCCGTGCCCTGGCAATGCGGGCAGGGGGTGAAGCTCGATTCCGTGATCGAGGGCCGCAGACGCTGCCGCGACATCTCCAGCAGGCCGAAATGCGAAATCGAACCGACCTGAATCCGCGCGCGATCGGTCCGCAACGCGTCTTTCAGACGCCGCTCGACCATCGCATTGTGCTTGCGGCTTTCCATGTCGATGAAATCGATGACGATCAGGCCGGCGAGATCGCGCAGACGCAACTGGCGGGCCACTTCCTCGGCGGCTTCCAGATTGGTGCGCAGCGCCGTTTCCTCGATATTGCGCTCGCGGGTCGACCGGCCCGAATTGACGTCGATCGCCACCAGCGCCTCGGCCTGGTTGATGACCAGATAACCGCCCGAGCGCAACTGCACCGTCGGCGACAGCATCGAATCCAGCAGGCCCTCGACATTGAAATGCGAGAACAGCGGCTGGGCGCCATCGCGCCAGCATTTCACCTTCGGCGCGCTCTGCGGCATCAGCATGCGCATGAAGTCGCGCGCCGATTTCCAGCCAGGCTCGCCATCCACCAGGATCTCGGTCACGTCGCGGGTATAGATGTCGCGGATCGCGCGCTTGATCAGGCTGGCTTCCTCATAGATCAGCGCGGGCGCCACCGAATTCATCGTCAGGTCGCGGATGTCGTCCCACAGCCGCAGCAGATATTCGCAGTCGCGCATGATCTCGGGCCGGGGGCGCTGGGCACCCGCCGTGCGTACGATCATGGCCATGCCGCGCGGAATCTGTAGTTCCGCGATCACGTCCTTCAGGCGCCGCCGGTCGGCGACCGACGTGATCTTGCGTGACACGCCGCCGCCCCGCAGCGAATTGGGCATGAGCACGCAATAGCGGCCGGCCAGCGAAATATAGGTGGTCAGCGCAGCACCCTTGTTGCCGCGTTCCTCCTTGACCACCTGGACCAGCAGGACCTGGCGGCGCCGGATCACTTCCTGGATCTTGTAGTTGCGCAGGAAGCGGGCGATGCGGCGCTGCACCATGCTCTCGTCGCCGGTATCGGTCTCGCCGCCGACGGTTTCCGGCATCGGTTCCGCCTCGCCGTCAGGCGCGTTCTCGGCCGGAGCGTCCGCCATCGCGGGCGCCGCATCTTCATCGGCGTCGTCATCAGCCTGGGCTTCCTCGGCGCGGGCTTCCTCTTCCTGAAGAGCCAGCAGCTTCTCCCGATCCGCGACCGGAATCTGGTAATAATCCGGGTGGATCTCGCTGAAGGCCAGGAAGCCGTGGCGGTTGCCGCCATATTCGACGAAGGCGGCCTGAAGGCTGGGTTCTACCCGGATGACCTTGGCCAGATAGATATTGCCCTTGAGCTGCTTCTTGGTCGAAGCCTCGACGTCGTAATCTTCGAGCCTGTTACCATCCATCACGACCACGCGGGTTTCTTCCGCGTGTGTCGTGTCGATCAGCATG